>JAJFIN010000024.1 GCA_021774955.1 Alphaproteobacteria bacterium
CGGCTTGGCGCGTGTTGCTGACATATTGAGCAATGAGCTCAGAAAGCTCTGCGTTCATCCCTTTGCTGTTAGCAAGAACTTCGTATGCTTCGTCATTAACATCCCAAGCTTTCACTGCCTCGGTAAGACTTGCGCGTCTCGCGCCATTCACGACTGAACGAATAGTCTCTCGAGCTTTGTTCTGATTAGCAAGTTGTTCTGTGACTTGTTGATTGAGTGCTGAGATTTGTGCCGCTAACCCCGCCGACACATCCATCATTTTTTCAACGAGAACTTTGTCGCCCTCAAAATTGTCGTAGATCTCAAAAATTTGATCATCAACTTCCGTACTCGCAGCCAGCAATCGATTATATGCCGCGGATCGATCCGCATCACTTTCGACACTTGCGAAGGCGCCGAGTTCTGAAGCTAAGTTGCTGCTCTTTTGAGACAATGTAATTGCCGCAGACATAACCGGCAAACGCTGTTCCTCGATTGAGGTCAGCGCGCGGCCGTTGGCATTAAATCCAATCCAAGCAACCAAACCCGAGCCTAACACGAGAGAAACAATCATCACGAATGATGCGTAGAGTTTTATCTGTAAAGAATGCACGTTAAAGGAGCTTGCCGCCTTTGCGGTTTCAACCAATTTCCCCATTTTCCAACCTTCCCATAATCAACGATCTCACTCCCCTCACCCTTAAGCTTAGGGTTAAAACCTTTTTGCTGGGTAAATAAAGATACGAATGAAACTGAAATAATCACAAAATAAGGGCTCCGAAATCTTTGATCTCAGAGCCCTCTTTACGCAGGTACTATTTGTTAATTCAAAGTAAATCGAACTTTAGTGACAAGACCATCTACTGATTCCGATACCGGCTCAAACGTCCATTTTTGCACGGCTTTGACGGCAGCGGCATCAAATACGCCGGGAGGTTCAGATAAAACCACCGTTGCGCCGTCGGTTTGACCGTTCACAGCAACAGTGTACTGAACATCAACCCATCCCTCGATTCCACGCCGTTCGGCACCGCGTGGATAAACCGGTGGAGTGATTTTCTTAGGTTTCGGCTGTTCCGCCGATAAAACTGGTGAGCTTACCCCCATCCCAACTTGTAAGGTAAGTGCCATAGCTGCGCATAATCCTATTCTGGATATTCTTGCGCGATTGATGTTCTTCATCTTGTTACTCTTTCACTACTGATAAACTTACGCGACGACAGACTTAAAACCCAATCAGCCAACATTGAATACGTGTACCCGAGTTGATTTCTAACCTAGGCGATCAGGTTTCTGTATCTAAATAACGGAAAACAGGTTGTGAATTGGTAAATATAGGCAGGTTACTGAAGAAAATTGATTAACAGCCATTAACCAAAAACGGTGGATACAAACTATTGGTTTGACTCCGGTCCCCCAAATCGCGCCGTCCATTCAGCGATTTGATCGTCTTCGATTTTCTTAAACAACACGTCCGGCACATCAAACGGCGCACCTGCACTGAGCTTCAACAATTCTCGTCTGGCATCGGCACTCGGCCAATGACCCATTTCGTTTTCGCACCCAATCGCCGAAAGAATGGTCTTGGCTGAGGCGGGAATGATCGGCGCGGCTAACAATCCATAGATCCGAATGAGGTTGATCGCCGTACGACAGGCCATGGCTGCCGTTTCCGGATCTTCTTTGACGATCGCCCAAGGTGCCGCTTCACTCAAATATTCGTTACCCATGACCCACAAGGCTCTCAATTCTTGAAGCGCCTTGCGAAACTCAAGTTCTTCCAAATGGTCCCCGTAGGCCATGATGCCGGCCCCCAGATCAGCTGCAAGTTTTTCTTCCAAGTGGCCTGGCTGCCCGCCATCGGGCACACTTTCATCGAATCGCGATTTCGTGAACCGCAAGATACGATTGATAAAATTCCCTAAGACATCCGCCAGGTCTTTGTTAACGACACTGGCGAAATGCTCCCACGTGAAAGAGGTGTCATCGCTTTCCGGGGCATTCGCCATCAGATAATAACGCCAATAATCCGCAGGCAGAATTTCTAAAGCTTGATCCATAAACACACCGCGGTTCTGGCTTGTAGAAAACTTTCCGCCATACCAATTGAGCCAGTTGAACCCCTTGATCTTATCAGCTGATTTCCACGGCTCTTCAGACCCAAGCAACGTAACCGGAAAACTTACCGTATGAAAAGGCACATTGTCTTTGCCCATGATTTGAACATAGTTGACATCTTTAGCCTCATCGCCATACCACCAACGCTGCCAGGCATCCGGCGTTCCTTGTGCTTCTGCCCATTCTTGGGTGGCGGCGATATATTCTATGGGCGCGTCAAACCAAACGTAGAATACTTTCTCTTCATATCCTGGCCGTGGTTTGCCATCTTTCAATACCGGAATTCCCCATTTCAAGTCACGCGTGATGCAACGATCATTCAGGCCTTCATCCAACCATTTATACGCAATAGAGGTGACCAGGTTTGACCAGCCCGTTTTAGAGCCGACCCACTCGCGGACCCTGTCGACCAGTTTCGATTGCAGTAAGTAAAGATGCTTGGTCTTGCGAACTTCCAAATTCTTCGATCCTGAGATCGTCGAATAAGGATTGATAAGGTCCGTCGGATCGAGCAGAGAACCACAATTATCGCACTGGTCGCCGCGCGCTTTTTCATAGTCACATTTCGGGCACGTGCCTTCGATGTAGCGATCGGGCAAAAACCGCCCATCATCAATCGAGTAGACCTGCGCGTCTTCACGCTCTTCGATCAACCCTTGAGCTTCCAGAACTTGCGCAAAATGCTGGGTCAGCGCATGGTTTTGCGGGCTCGAAGAACGGCCAAAATAGTCAAATTCAATCCCAAATGCATCACCGTACTTTTTTTGCTGCCCATATTGTTCGGCACAATATTCAGCGACGTCTTTGCCGGCTTGCTGGGCGGCAATTTCCGCCGGCGTGCCATGCTCATCAGTGGCGCAAATGAGCAGCACCTCATGCCCGCACGCACGCATGAACCGCGCATAGACATCCGATGGCAACATTGAGCCGACAAGATTGCCCAGATGTTTGACGCCGTTGATGTAAGGTAGCGCACTGGTGATAAGTATCCGGCTCATGAAAATATCGGCTCCAAAAATGATTGCTGGCCAAGAGGTATAGCCTCATCCGGAGGGTCGTTCAAACACTCATCCAGTCTTGTCGATCGAGGCGCCAAATTTCAGCCGGCGCCATGTTAGGAAATCGAAAAGTCTCGCCGGTGTTTTTCTCTCCGATTTTCTTTGCCACCGATTGTGAGGGAACATTGAGCGGATCGATGAGGCTGATGATGTGGTCAAGATCCAGCACCTCGAAAGCATATTGAACCGATCTTCGCGCCGCTTCGCTGGCATAGCCTTTGCCCCAACTCGCACTGCCAAGCGTCCAGGCCGCTTCAACAGAAGGAAAGCCTTCGGGGCAATGGATACCAACCTCGCCAATCAAACGCCCGGTCGATTTTTCCTCGACACCCCAAAGACCAAATCCTTTGAGCACCCAATGGCCCATGGCCCCGGCCATAATGCGCCAAGCCCTATTTCTATCTGCGACGGCTCCGCCTTCGGCAACAAATTTGGTGACTTTGGGATCGCTAAAAATCTCCAGGAAATCATCAAGATCCTCCTGTCGAATCTCCCGTAAGATCAACCGTTCGGTTTCAAGTGTTGGAATGTCCATGAGGGGCCCCGCGTCATCAATTGCAATATTCGATGCTTAGAATTGAAACCCACTCTATGCAAGACCCCAATGAGGTCGGGATTCCCCTTGCGCGCTCATTTCGATTTGGCTATGAGAGGCGCCATGCCGGTTTAGCTCTGGTGGTCGAGCGGCTGATTTGTAATCAGTAGGTCGGGAGTTCGAGTCTCTCAACCGGCACCATTTTCCCTTTGTCCATCCCCTGCGGAGGCACATGCTAAAAGTGTGTTTTCGTTTTCGGGCAAAATGCGCCCACGCTGTTTTTACAGGCATTAACAGCGTGGGACGGCTCGCCTTTAAGGCGAGTTACGAAAATCTTAAGCAGGCCATCCGGCGTCTCATCTCAGTGAACGGATTTAGCTTGGCCGCGTTCATCGCGCATCTTTCACTGGGGCGCAATTCACTCGTGCGCAGATCACTGGCGCGCAATTTCATGTGGCGCCATTCACCAGGGTGCAGTGGCGCCGCATCGACAATCAGATCGTGCCCGCCACGAACCGGCTGGTCGGTGCCAAGCTCTGGACAGGCGGCCAACAGAGTGGCCACCCCGACAAATCCAAATCCAAACCCAAAGACCTTATTCATTTGAAACCCCCGATGGGAAGCCAAAGGATCAAACTCTGACTTTCTGAAAAAACCGATTACCGATGAGCGCCACGCACGCACCGACAAGGCACGAGAGAAAACCTTGTGCCCGCTGGGCCTCGCCCCCTTATAATAAGACGCATCAGCAGCCGGTTTCCGCACCCCTCATGGGCAACAAGACGGCCGGTCCAAGCCCTCCCGCGCGCCACGCCACCGTCATTGCGAGCCGACCGAAGGGCGGCGCGGCAATCCAGGGCGGCAAATCCCGAGAGGCGGCATTGGATGGCCGCGTCGCCAAACGCGCCTCGCGAATGACGTTTGGGGGCCGCGCGCCAGAGCACCCCAGGTATGCCATAGGGTGGGCGCGAAGGCGAGCGGGCGACCACG
>JAJFIN010000231.1 GCA_021774955.1 Alphaproteobacteria bacterium
GGCGCTTTCGGTGGCGACGTGGGTCAGGTTACCGGCCAGCTCGGACAGGTCGGGCAGGACGTAATCGTATTCATCTTTGACTGGTTTCGACGATTTGTCGGCCATGGCGCGTTTCCCTTGGTTTTCCACCTTTGCCTAAAATGCCTTTGTTGGCGCGGCAATACAATAGGGATGGGTTGTGAAATATTTTTAATGGCGGCATAGTGCGAGGCTTGCAAATTTGCGCGAGATGGAAAGACGATTTATGCGGGCGCTGTTAATATCTTTATTACTGATTTCGGCCGGTGGCTGCGCGGTTTTGCGCGACGAAACACCCTATCCGAATTTGTCGGACACGCCGTCGGCCATGCCTGTTTTTACAGCCATGGAACAGCGGAGATTGATGGCGGCGGAATTGGCGGCGGAGGCCGAAAAAATGGCCGCCGAAGAGCCCGCGCCGCAAGACTAAATCATTTCATTTCTGTAATCTTTATTAAGTCCTAAGCGGTCACAATGACCCCGCGACCAGCCCCCAAGAAAGCCAAAAAAATGAGCCCCGAGTTCCACCAGATCAAGCGCCTGCCGCCTTATGTTTTCGAAGAGGTCAACCGGTTGAAGGCCGAAGCGCGCGCGGCCGGGGAGGACATTATCGATTTTGGCATGGGCAATCCCGATCTGCCGACACCGCCGCATATCGTCGAAAAGCTGGTTGAGACGGCGCGCGACCCCAAGGCCCATCGCTATTCGGCGTCAAAAGGCATTGCCGGATTGCGCCGCGCCATGGCTCAATATTACGACCGACGCTTCCAGGTCAAACTCAATCCCGATACTGAGGTCATCGCCACGCTCGGCTCAAAGGAGGGCTTTGCCAATCTGGCCCAAGCGATCTCGGCGCCGGGCGATGTGGTGCTCGTGCCCAACCCGACTTACCCGATCCACGCCTTCGGCTTCATGATCGCCGGCGCGACCCTGCGCCATGTGCCCTATGGCTCGCCTGAACAGTTCTTCCAAAACCTCGCTCATGCGGTCAAGCATACCGTGCCGACGCCGTCCGCGATCGTGGTCAACTTCCCGTCCAACCCAACGGCGCAAGTCGTCGATCTTGATTTCTACAAAGAGCTTGTCGCGTTTGCCAAGCGCCACGAGATCTTCGTACTGTCTGATCTCGCTTACGCCGAAATTTATTTCGATGACAATCCGCCGCCGTCGATCCTCCAGGTCGAGGGCGCCAAGGACATCGCGGTCGAGTTCAATTCCTTGAGCAAAACCTATTCCATGCCCGGCTGGCGCGTCGGCTTTGCCGTCGGCAATGAGCGGCTCACCCATGCGCTCGGCCGCATCAAATCCTATCTGGATTATGGCGCCTTCACGCCGATCCAGGTCGCCGCCGTCGCCGCGCTCAATGGCCCGCAAGCGTGCGTCGATGAGGTCCGCGATGTCTATCGCACGCGCCGCGATATCTTGGTCGAGGCCATGGGCCGGGCGGGCTTTGAGATCCCGTCGCCGCCGGCGACCATGTTCGCCTGGGCGCCGATCCCCGAACCGCTCAAGCATCTGGGCTCGCTCGAATTTGCCAAGCTTATGCTCACGCATGCCGGCGTCGCCGTGTCGCCGGGCATCGGCTTTGGCGAATATGGCGAGGGCCATGTGCGCATCGCGCTCGTTGAAAACGAGCAGCGCATCCGCCAAGCGGCGCGCAATGTCCGCAAATTTTTAAGCAATGTTGAAACCCTGGTGCCGGATCTGGCCGAGCGAAAGGTCGTGCGTCTATGAGCGATCAGCAAAAAACTCCGTCAGCGGATCAATTGAAGGTCGGCATTGCCGGCCTCGGCACGGTCGGCACCGGCGTCATCAAAATCATCAGCCAACAAGCGGATATTTTGCGCCAACGCACCGGTCGCGACATCGTGATTAAAGGCGTCAGCGCGCGCGACCCAAAAAAACTTCGCGACGTTGATCTCTCGGCGTTTGAATGGTTTGGCGATCCCATGCGACTTGCGCGTGAGGCCGATATCGACATCTATGTCGAGCTGATGGGCGGCGCCGATGGCATTGCGCTCGCCTCGGTCGAAGGCGCGCTCAAGCGCGGCGTCGATGTCGTCACGGCCAATAAGGCGCTGATGGCCGCCCACGGCACGCGGCTCGCGCAGGTCGCCGAGGAGAACAACGCCGTCTTGGCCTATGAGGCGGCTATTGCCGGCGGCATCCCGATTGTCAAGGCGCTGCGCGAGGGCCTGGCCGGCAATGGCATCGACCGGATCTATGGCATTTTAAACGGCACCTGCAATTATATTCTGACGACGATGGAAAAGACCGGTCGTCCGTTCAAAGATGTTTTGGCCGACGCGCAAGACCAAGGCTATGCCGAGGCCGACCCGAGCTTTGACATTGGCGGCATTGATGCCGCCCATAAGCTGAGCGTACTTGCCGCGCTCGCCTTTGGTCGCGCGGTTGATTTCGACGCCGTCTATGTCGAGGGCATTGAGCGCATCGGGGCCGAAGACATCGCTTACGCGTCTGAGTTCGGCTACCGCATCAAATTGATCGGCGCGGCCAAGCGCACCGCCCACGGCATCGAGCAGCGGGTGCATCCGTGCCTCGTGCCGCTCGACACGCCGATTGCCAGCGTCGATGATGTTTATAATGCCGTCGTCGTCGAGGGCGATGCCGTCGGCCAAGCGACCTTTGAAGGGCGCGGCGCGGGCGAGGGGCCGACCGCTTCGGCCGTCACCGCCGACATCGCCGACATCGCCCGGGGCTTGCGCTTGCCGACCTTCTCGATCCCCGCCGCCGAACTCGCGCCGGCCCAAGCCTCGCCCATGGAACACCATGAGGGTGCCTATTATCTGCGGCTCAATGTGCTCGACAAGCCCGGCGTCATGGCCGCGATCACCATCATCTTGGCCGAAGCGCAGGTTTCCATCGCGTCGATCATCCAGCGCGGGCGCTCGACGGAAGAGGCCGTGCCAATTGTCATCCTCACCCACGAGACGCGCGAGGCGGTGATGATGGCCGCGCTTGACAAAATCCGCGCGCACGAGGCGGTGATGGAAGAGCCGCATGTGATCCGTATAGAGACGTTTTGATATATATTTGTTCTATTACATTGTTCTTAGTTTGCTGCTGGTATTTGATGCGGAGACTATGAGTATTGTGAAATGTACATATTATGGACACCGGCTAATTTTATTGTGGTTCAGGTCAGGTTGGACACTGTTAGCTAAATTTTGTTTATTCATTGAGAGCTTGGGTGATGGATATGGAAGAATCTGGTGTAACCAAACAAGTGAGAGATCTTGCCGAGGGATTTAGCACTCAATCAAAGATCGCAAATAGATACTGGGCAATGCTCATTGCGGTTGCGGTTTTGATCCTAATCCCAGATGTTTCATTGGATGAGTCTGGGAAAAAGGTACTACCTTTTGGTATAGGTAAAACTGATCAAAATATATTTGATGTTTTGTCGTTCTTTGTGCTGTCGATTATAACAATAGCTTTTTCCTCTGCCAGGGCGCAGGCAATGCTGGCGTACGAGTATGCACACAAAGAAATCGATATTTTGGAAGAGAAATCAAAACAAGGGGTTGGGAAAATTGAAGGTAACAACTATGTTAGCCAGCGGAAGTATTTTGATATCTTGGCAACACCGTTGTTGATAAGGCTTGGTTCACTAGCCATATTAGCAAAGCCATCTTTGAATAGCCGCAAATATTTTAAAAAGGGGATTCAATTTTACTACCTTTTGATGAAACACACAGCTCTGCTAATTTTTCTTCTAATTCCATTTGTTTCAGTAATGTATGGGTGGTGGCAGGTATATGACAATGATCGAATACATTTTCTAATTAGAATAGTTGCGACAATAGTATGTATACCGACTATAATTCCTTTGCTTCAAACCTGGTTTGTCGATGCGTGTCGAGCGCAATTTATTAGCAAGCGAATAATCCGAGCTAGTTGACTTCACTTGCCGCAAGTCGGAATCCTTGTCAAGTTTGGATGCCTTTGGATTTAGCCGCTTTTTTGGTGTATACTTGCTAGTGGATAGATTTGGAGTTCACTATTGTGACTCAAGAAGATGAAAGTTTGGCTCGCTTTCGAAAACGAGCGAGTGAATTGGAAAGTAGTTCTATCAATTGGAGTCACGCACATAATCGGGCTTGGCTAGAAGAGCTGATAAACCACAACTGGCCTTCAGGCTGGGGTGATGACCTCCAAGTCTTGATCTATGGCGATTTCAGACCACCCGATTCTGATGCTGTAGACGAACACCTTGGGATCACTGTGTTTTCGGAGGACCTTTCAAAACAGGAAAACATCATAATCCGCAATGCTCTTTGTGTAGTAAAAGCAAAGTTGTCGATTGATGACCGTAGTGTTGAATCGATAGTAGATGCGTTTGCGCGCCTCAATGTTTTTTTAGGTGCGTGGACATTGGCTAGCCGGGGAAATGTCCGGTTTGGCTGGTGGTGTCACCTGGTTCATGGAAACGTGGCGGGAACAATTGAGGATTTTGAAATCGGAAAAATATCGAATGTTGCTAGCAGACTATGTGATTTGCCGGATAGAGTTCGACAGAAAGTGGAAGCCGCATTGTATTGGATGCGAGCAACACCAGCGACATTGAGCAGTCATACCCAGATTCTAGCGTTCAAGGTTTTTACCGATTACTGGAACGCATTCGAATGTTTGGTCGATGCGGTCCACATCCTCAGACCGGAACAAAAGGTATCAAATGCGGTCAAACAACAGCGTATCGATAACTACTTGGAGCACTGTGGTGGGCATCCCTCAGTCCAACAAATCGACGAGCTATATCATTCCGTTGTGAGCACTGGATTTGTCGGGAAAGCAGGATATGCGTTGCGCGAGTGTTTTGGTAATGCTGCGTACGACTATATTCACGAATGTTTTGAGAGGCCCGACAAAAGCAATCGCTTTTACCAAATACGCAATTCCATCAACCATGGAGACATAAATGCGGAAAATCCGGAGGAAAAATTGAGAATTGAATCTCGACAGGACGCTTTACAGGAGATGCTCATGCAAATGTTTACACGCGTGTTGGATAGATGATGATAAACAATGAAGTGGTTGGACGCCTTTTACTTTGGCACCATTCAGTTTCTGAAACACAACGGTTGCTGAGGTTGGGGCGACGCGCTTGGGCTGGTTTTGACCAGCAAAATGTTCAATCA
>JAJFIN010000232.1 GCA_021774955.1 Alphaproteobacteria bacterium
GATTCCAGCGGCAAACCTGTCAAAGTCATAAAGTTTGCCACCGATATAACACAGCAAACGCTCCAAAATGCCGACTTTAAAGGGCAGTTGGAAGCTATACACAAAGCACAAGCCGTCATCGAATTCGAACTTGATGGAACCATCATCACGGCTAACAAAAATTTTCTGGGTGCCGTGGGTTACAGTTTGTCAGAAGTAAGAGGCAAACATCACAAAATGTTTGTCGAACGTGCCTATGAATCAAGTCCAGAGTATCGAAATTTTTGGGATTCTTTAAGGCGCGGCGAGTTTCAGTCAGCCGAATATAAACGAATTGCTAAAGGCGGCCGAGAGATTTGGATTCAAGCATCTTATAATCCGATCTTCGACCCAACTGGGAAACCTTTTAAAGTGGTTAAATTTGCCAACGACATCACAGCACAAGTTCTTCACCGGCAAGAAAGCGAACGTGTTGGGAAACAAGTTGATGAAAGCCTCGAGAAGATTGTGTCTGCTGTGAGTACAGCTAATGATCAGTCTGCGTCCGCGGCTGCCGCTTCCACCCAGGCCGCTAGCACTGTGCAAGCGGTCGCAGCCACTGCCGAAGAATTTGACGCATCGGCGCAAGAAATATCTCGCAGTATGACCGTGTCAAGAGACGCTGTTGAACAAGCAATGGCAGAAGCAACTGAAGCCGACCAATCGACACAGGAACTTACCAAAGCCGCAGATGCCATGAGCTCTATCGTTGAAATCATCGACAATATTGCTAGTCAGATCAACCTACTGGCTCTCAACGCGACGATCGAATCCGCACGGGCTGGTGAGGCTGGCAAAGGGTTTGCTGTTGTGGCAACGGAAGTGAAGAGTTTAGCCAACCAAGTGGCCACAGCGACAAGCCGCATTTCAGGTGAGATCAATAATGTACAATCTGTCTCGACTGATGTCGTGACGCGTCTGCAGACAATTAGCAAATCCATCGAGTCTGTCGAAGAAAGTGTGACTGGTGTGGCCAGCGCCGTTGAAGAGCAAAGTGTTGCCACCCGTGAAATTGTTACAAACATGCAAAGCGCATCGACAGCCGTCGACGAAATCAGCGAAAACCTTGGTAATATTTCATCATCTGTCGACACTGCCACGCATTTGGCAAAAGACGGAACTGAACTATACCGATCTCTTCAAGAAACAGCGGCGTAGTACACGTGTTGGGGATCAGCTGAACAACAACCCCTCAATCACTGATCCCCTATACACCAAACTTAAGCAGCAATGCTGCTCGCTAAACGCTTGCTGATTATTTCTTCTGCCTCTGAGACAATACCTTCAATGAGATCTTTGCACGTTGGGATGTCGTGGATGAGGCCTGCGACCATGCCGCAGCTCCAGGCGCCCGCATCCATATCGCCGTCTTGAAGCACCTTGCGATTTCCGGCACCGGCCACAAATTCGCGAATGTCTTCGATGCCAACGTCTGCCCCTTTGGCTTGCTCGACTTCCAACACGCGTTCAACGGCAGCGTTCATCAAAACACGTTCGGTGTTGCGCAAGGGCCGCATGATGAGTTTTGTCTGAAGCTCATCGGCATCGACAAGGGCTTGTTTCACGTTTTGATGAACGGGCGCTTCTTTCGTCGCGATGAAGCGCGTGCCCATGTTAATGCCATCGGCACCCAAGGCCATCGCAGCCACCAAGCTTTTAGCATTGGCCATGCCGCCAGATGCGACAAAAGGAACGGTGAGCACTTCGGCCGCGCGCGGCAGCAGGATGAGACCGGGAATATCGTCTTCACCCGGATGACCGGCGCATTCAAACCCATCGACACTGACGGCATCACAACCAATGCGCTCAGCCTTCAACGAATGACGAACAGATGTGCATTTGTGGATCACCTTGATGCCAGCATCTTTTAAGAAAGGCATCACAGCTTCAGGACTCCGGCCCGCCGTCTCAACAATCTTCACACCGCCGTTGATAATCGCTTGGATGTATTCTGGGTAAGGCGGCGCTGAAAAAGCTGGGAGAAAAGTCAGGTTCACACCAAACGGTTTATCGGTCATGTCATTGCATTTAGCGATCTCATTGGCCAAGTCATCGGGGGTTGGTTGGGTCAATGCGGTGATGATACCCAATCCACCAGCATTGGAGACGGCGGCGGCCATTTCGGCAAAGCCAACATTATGCATGCCACCCTGAATAACAGGATGTTCAATGCCAAAAAGCCCTGTGATGCGTGTTTTCATGGGAGTTTCCTCTGTTTTTGTTTTTCGTTGATTATTTCTACGCCGTTTAGATAGGCAATTCCAGTCTCTATGTTCTACGGAATAATGAAAGCTTACATCTCTCTGCGCTGCTCCGCGCGACCTTGAAACTCTTCTGTCGTATTCGTTACCCCCATTGGCTCACTTGGTATTAGGCAATCGAGAAAAGCACATAGGGAGCCCCACCCTTCCTTGGCATCATAAACCAACAAGCGATCAGGACCGAAGGCTGCTTTCACCTCTTCGGTATTTCGATTATAGATTTCAATCACATGATCTTTATCGTGAATATTTCCACCAAAAGTTTTCTGAACAACGATCTCCTTTGCCATTATCAAAGCTTGATACAATGGATGGTTTTCATCTGGCATCTCGTTCGTGAGCGTGTGTGCTATGGTGCTCGAGAAACTTTTGTACCACGCTTCTGGATCTCGCAAGGATAAGATTATCTTTGCTTCTGGATAGGTTTCAGAAAGTTCGCGCCAGAAAAAGGATAACGGCCAATCGACTCCGGACTTGAAACCTTCAAACAATGTTTCCCAATCGACAGCTTCACCACGTGCCGCTTTGAGCCATTCGCTGGCATGATGCGGCCGCTCAAAAACCTCGTACATGTGGTAGCATTTATCAAAGCCCAATTGCTCAAGGGAGATTTTGAGCGTGTTTGTGGCTGTTCGACCAAAGCCCGCACCGATGATTTCAAGGGCCATCAATCAATCCTTTTGTTACTCTTCGCTCGATTGTTGTTTTATTTTCTCGGCAAAATCATAGGCGAGATCGTTGGGTATGGGAATGGAGAGATTGTATTGCGCCAGCCGCCAAACATTTCCCACTTTAAACAAGACACCGGAGCCTCGACATTGTCCGAGGCCTTCATTGGTCAACAATTCATCAAACCAGGCCGACTTGCCGTCTGAGGCGATGGAGATATGTCGCTCCTGCGAAAGATAGGTCCAGCCGCGCCCCTCGGAGAATATCGGCACTGCGAACGCGCGAAATTCCTTTAATGGCCAGCGTTCCGTCGCATCGGTGCCCAGAAACACGGCACCTTCGGAGAAATGAGCAAAATACCGATCAGCGTCAGCCTTAGCCGCCGCATCATGAAAATCATCCAACATTGTGTTGATTTCTTCACGCGCATTGCTTTGTTGAAAATTTGTTTCTGCGTGCGCAATGGACGGTATCCATAGACATAAAAGGACAGCGCTGATCCGGGCCCCGTTCATTGTGCGATTCTCCAACTTGTTTGACATTAAACCAGGTTGAAGCTCGCCTTTCTGGAGCAAAAAAACAAGAGGCTGGTGAATTTCTCCACCAGCCTCTGTTGGTTCTGTCTAGACGTTTGCGACAAGCTTTAAGATGTGGAAAAGCTTGTGGTCACAACTGGGTCCGCCATATTGACACCTGTACAGGCTCCCCCCGCATAGGTGAATGTCGCTGACGTGCCGACATCAAATTGAATAGAGATGCTAACCTGATCTCCTTGCTGGACGGTCAGCGGTACAAAGGCGTCATAGGTATCGTTGGGAATCACACCGTTTGCAGCATAGCTGCCTACCGCCGCACCTGCATTTGCACTCGCAACATCAAAGAGCACTGTTCCGGATGCAATTTCCACTATCGTTGCATCACTGGCTCTGCGCATGGCCATGGAATGGTCGGTGAGTTTTGCGGAGCGAAACCCCCATGTGTTTCGTATTCTGATGAGCCAAGGTGAAGTTGAAAAAGTCATACGTGCGATATCAATGCAAGCGCTTGCAGATGAAAGGAAGCGACAGTACAAAAAAGGTAAAATCGAAGGCTTGTTTTGGAAACACTTGAACAATGACCTCACGTCCATTGGTGAGGTGGGTTTTACGTTTTATGTGATCAACTGGTGGCTTGATAACAAAGACAAAGCCTCACGCGATGAAGTTATTCGAACACTTGTTAACGTGCGGCGGTTTGGTGTTGAGATACCAAAAAATGGCAAACCCGACTTTCTAACTCAAAAGCAGCAAGATATCGGTTTGCCTTCCTCACTGGCGGTCATGACTGAAGTAAAAGGTGCCCCGAAACGAAAACGGGGCGGCTGACATCCACAAGAATGAAGCGCTCAAATATCGAGCCAAGCACGTGCGATTTCCCATCTTGCAGGGGCAACGTCTTCAAGCTATTGCGACACTCTCTTCACGGCCTCAATGATTGCATCCATGCGTATTTCAAATCGCTGTGTTTCAGGAATTTTTTCGAGAACACCAAGGCCTTCAAGAGTCGCGCGCGCTACATCTTTGAGGCCTGCAATGAACACGATTTGATCATCTGCGAGCGTTTGGTCAATCAGAGTTTCGATAGCTAAGGCCGCACTGGTGTCGATATATCCAGCCCCGGTAAAATCGTAAATGGCGATCTTCTTTTCAAGGATCAGGCCACCGGCCATACGCGCTAACTCACGGGCCGAAGCGTAAGAAAAGGGTCCGTTCATTTCGACCAGTGCCACTTCGTTGCTCACTTGGCTCAAGAGCAAATGTTCTTCATGGCTGAGAAGAGGAATGTCATCTTCATCGCCAGCGCGTGTGATGCCTTTGAGCTCTTCTTGGGCAAGCCAACGCGCGGTCACAAAGCTTGCCAGGATGATACCGACGGCAACGGCCGTGATGAGATCGAAAAAGACCGTCAATCCCAGCGTGATAAACATAATTATGACTTTGTCGCGTGGCGCGTGGCGAATGCGTTTGAGGTAATTCCAATCGATTATATCAGAGCCAACTTTCATGAGGATCCCAGCCAACACAGCATGAGGGATAAACTCGACCAAAGAACCAAGCCCCATGACGAGTGCCAGCAACAACACCGCATGGATCATGCCGGACACCGGCGTGCGTCCGCCCGCCCGCACATTAATAACCGTCCGCATAGTTGCTCCGGCACCAGGTAGTCCGCCAATCAGACCCGCAAAAATATTGCCGATCCCCTGACCGACCAGCTCTTTGTCTGATGCATGAGTTGTTCGGGTAATAGAATCTGCGACCAGGGAGGTAAGCAGACTATCGATCGACCCAAGGAGCGCGAGTGTGAATGCCGCTGACACAATTTGCGGCATGGCATCCAATGGGAAATGCGGCATTATCAATTGTGGCAAACCTGAAGGGACTTCACCTATGGTCGGTGCGCCGGGTAGAAATAGTACCGCACTCAAAGTTCCAATAACCACGGCGGCCAGAGAAGGTGGCAAAATTCGATGGAGTCGCGAAGGCCAGAAAGTGGCAATTGCCAAAGTCAGTGCAGCGATAGCACTGGCCTCACCGTTCAGCATTGCTGGATCAAATTTAGCCCACACACGCAACGCACCAAACGGTCCATCACCGGCTGTGGGTAATCCGAAGAACGGAAGGCTCTGTATAATGATAATAATAACGCCAATCCCCGACATAAAGCCAGAGACCACAGAATAGGGGGTGAAGACGATGTAGCGACCGAGCCGTAACATGCCAAAGCAAATCTGGATCAAGCCACCGAGCATCACAATGGTAAAAGCTTCTGTAAGGTTCGTCGCATGCGTTGCAACAATCGCCCCCATGACCACTGTCATCGGGCCGGTGGGACCAGAAATCTGCGCAGACGTTCCACCAAAAAAAGAAGCAAAAAAACCGGCGGCAATAGCGCCGTAAAGACCGGCAATGGGGCCAACACCGGAAGCGACGCCAAAGGCCAATGCTAGCGGCAGTGCCACAATGGCCGTTGTGACACCGCCAAATATATCCCTTCGCAGGTCAACCCCTTTGTAGCCGGGCTTGAACAAGGCACCTAGGTTGGGGCGAAATAGATCAAGAGTTGTCGCTCGGCTTGGTATCGGGGCAGGCGTCATAGAACTCTCCAGAAGCCTCGATAGAGATAAAGCAAAAGTCTCACAGACATCTCCGACTCAGCCGGAGGTGTCTGTGGTTGTGCGTTGTTTTAAAGTTCCAATGAAGATGATGCTAGGGCTTTTCTGAGGCGTGCATCAGGAGACATTGTTTGTCATAGCGACACCATGTCGAACAATAAAAATTCCACATCGTTTGAAAGTGCTTTGATAGCGAAATGTTGCTCGTTTTCTATGGCGGCACCGTCACCGGCCTGAAGCTCATTGCCGTTGAGATCGAGTGAACCGCTCGCCACTTGAAGCCAAAGTTTGCGGTCAAGTTTCGGTTCGTAAGTCACACTCTGCCCTTGGTTCAGACGGGCATTGTACAGGTCGACGTCTTGATGGATCACAACCGAGTTCGCACGACCATCGCGCGAGCCAATCAACCTCAATTGACCCGTGTCCGCTTCAAGCGGGAACGTTTTCTGCTCATAGGAAGGCGCCAAACCGGCTTGTTCGGGAAGGATCCAGATCTGCAAAAAATGCACCGGTTCCTCGGTAGATGAATTGAATTCGCTATGGCGAATACCGGTTCCCGCGCTCATCCGTTGGACATCGCCGGGACGGATGGCAGAGCCATTACCAATGCTATCCTTATGTTCAAGAGCGCCATTAAGAACATAAGAAACAATCTCCATGTCCTTATGGCCGTGAGTATCGAAGCCACCGCTTGGCTGAACCACGTCCTCATTGATCACACGCAGGGGACCAAAGCCCATCTGGTCGGCGTCGTAATAGTCGCCAAACGAAAAGCTATGTTTGGAATGAAGCCAATCAAAATTAGCTACACCGCGTTCATTTGCCTGTCGGATTTTTATCATGCGCTGTTCTCCTTGGATTGATTACCGCTTTCGTGACTGTCGATCCAAATATAATTAGTACAGCGTTTGGAAATAAGGCTTCCAATTATAACATCTATCGTGCCATATTGTAGACAATAATATTCTGAAATACTCACGATGCCGGACAAAAGTCTTGGACAAGATTGAAACCATTCGCGCTTTTTTAAAAGTTGTTGAAACCGGTGGCTTCACACCAGCAGCCCGAGAAATGAACCTATCACGGTCTGCCGTCAGTAAGTATGTCAGCCATTTGGAAAACGACCTGGGCACACAATTGCTCAATCGCACAACGCGCCAAGTAAAGGCCACTGAAACGGGTGCCGCGTTTTATGATCGATGTGTGACCATCCTCAGCGATCTACGCGATGCTGAGCTTTCTGTGACTAATCTTCAAGAAAATCCCATGGGAAACTTAAAAATAAATGCCCCCATGTCGTTTGGAACTCTTCATCTGAGTGGAGCAGTTGTTGATTTCATGGAGAAATATCCAGATATCAACGTTCAAGCTGTTCTCAATGATCGTTTTGTAGATCCCGTTCAGGAGGGTTACGACGTAACAATTCGAATAGCAGACCTCCCAGACTCAAGTTTGATTGCAAAAAAGCTTACTCCTGCAAATCGGGTTTTGTGCGCATCACCACAATATATTGCAAATAGCGATCAACTTCGACACCCAAAAGACCTACGCAATCATCCCTGTCTTCACTACGGGTATTTGGCAACAGGTAACGTGTGGCGCTTTCAATCCGATTCTAAAGACATCAGTGTCCAGATTAATGGCATATTGTGTTCCAACAATGCCGAAATTTTGCACAATGGTGTGCTACGCGGAATGGGCATCGCTCTCCTCCCAACATTTATCGTCGGTCCGGATTTGCAATCTGGACGTCTTGTTCCGCTGTTGCAGGAATTCGAACTTTCAGCTCTGGGTATCTATGCGCTCTATCCACCCAATCGTCAGCTCTCAACAAAAGTGCGTCTGTTCATCGACTTCCTGGCAGAGAGATTCGGCAATACGCCTTCTTGGGATTGTGTTTCATGAAAGTTGCAGTCCCGCTTAAAAGAAAGAGTCAGCTTTTATTGAGTGTGTCAGTAAGGTGATAGTCGCACAAGGTTAGTTTTCACAGTTTAACATTGTGAAATAGTCAACTTATTTTACATAATCTAATCACACCACTGATAACCAACTGATATAAAACGATATTTTTCCAGGCACAGATTTTGCTAACCTTAACGCAGGGCCGTCATCCTAGTTAAGTTGAGTACGTGATGGGGAATGTATTAAAGGGACTGGTATGCTTCATCGTGTGTCTCACGATGAAGAACACGGCGCTTGCTTCGGTGACGCCGAGTGTTGCTGTCGATGACGGCTTTTTTTCAACCATGGAAAAAAATAGCGTTCAAACGACGACACGCTTCTCGAAACAACATGAACTGAGAAAATTTGGGCTACCTTTAGACTTCACCGAAGCTTCAACAACTAATTACAACTTTGATGCTCAGAGAGAAGACAATTTATCCAAACCCATCAGCAATACGAGCAACACTCATTCTTGGATTACCCATTACAATCACTGGAGCGAAGGAACGACGGAAAACGCTGTTGAACTTTCCCCACAACGTGAAGCTATCAAAACTTTTACTGAAGATTATTTGCCAAGTGCCAACCTGTCGAATGGTGTAACCAGCACCTCATGGTTACCTATTGGTTATACACCAAAGACCAACCCCAGACTCTGGGGGCTCACTCCTGGATTATCCAATCTGGAACGATTGAAATATGACAGGACGTCTTCCAAACGTCGAACTAATCGATCCTTGTCTACGCTATTTCAGTCGGGGCGAGTACAGACTATAGCGTTGGTACTTTTTGGATGTGTGTTCATGATTTCGGTTGTCATTAGAAAACAAGATATCGAGTTTATTCGAGCCCAATTTAAAAAGCTTGTTTTCAAAACGAATATCAAAAAGTTAAAGAAGGGCTTGGAATCGATCGCCGAGTCCTGCAAATTAGGGATTGCGTATCTCTCAAGCGAAAATTACGCTCAAGACAAGCCGAAAAATCGCCGGAGAAATACAAGCCCCTATGCTATCTGCAGCACGAAATCTGAAGCGAGATGACCTTCCGTTTGTCCATAATTTGAACGAGAATAATGTACCCGCTGTAGGCTCGGTTGATCTCAATACACTCGAAGAGCTTTGCGAGCTTGCGGCATTTACAAAAATAGTTGAGATCGACCAACAACCGGCTGGCTTCGCACTCGGGTTTTTACCAGGAACAAAATATTCGAGTGAGAACTACAAATGGTTCTGTGTGCACTATGACCGATTTCTTTATATTGACC
>JAJFIN010000233.1 GCA_021774955.1 Alphaproteobacteria bacterium
GGTTGAGGTTTAGGATAATAATACCAAGCGAATAACTGGGTCACTGAGTTGAATAGGAGATCGAATATGGATGAGACAATAAAGGGGCAGGTAACGCGAACGGCAGCTGACGTTTATGAAGAGTTCTTTGTGCCGGCTCTATTTTTGCCGTGGGCTGGCCACGTGGCGACCGCGGCGGCTATTGCGCCTGGTGAGTCTGTTTTGGACGTTGCCTGTGGCACTGGCGTGCTGGCCCGCGAAGCATTGAAGCGTGTGCAGCCGGAGGGATTGGTCACCGGTATTGATCGCAATGAGGGCATGCTTGCAGCGGCCAAGCGCGCCTCACCTGAGATTGATTGGGAGCTCGGTGTGGTTGAAGCTATGCCGTTTTCTGACAACAAGTTTGATGCCGTCGTTAGTCAGTTCGGTCTGATGTTTTTTGATGACCGTATCGCGGCACTGACGGAAATGTGGCGCGTATTGCGCCCTGGCGGTCGGTTGGCGGTGGCGGTGTGGGACGCTTTGGAACGAACGCCGGGCTACGCCGACATGACAGCGCTGCTACAACGCTTATTCGGCGATCAAGCAGCCGACGCGTTGCGCGCGCCTTATGTTCTCGGTGATCCAGATGCGCTTCTTTCGTTGTTTGAAGAGGCTGCTATTGTCGGCGCTCAAATTCAAACGCTGGACGGTGTAGCGCGGTTTCCTTCCATAGAGGCATGGGTCCACACAGACGTGAAAGGTTGGACGCTGGCTGATATGATCAATGATGCACAATATGAGATCTTGAAGCGGGAAGCCCAATTGGCACTTAAACCCCATGCGCTAGCCGACGGCAGTGTGGAATTTCAAGCCCCGGCACATATTGTTACCGCAACCAAGGCCTGATCGCTCTGAAAACTAAAGAGACAACTTACTTATTTCGTGTACTGTAAATATATAGTTGCCATCTCATCGGTCTGATTTAGTTAAACTGCCCGTTAAAGACTTACAACGGCAGTCGCACAATCGCGCGCAGACCACCAAGTGGTGACCGCTCTAGCCGCAGCTGGCCACCGTGTCCTCTGGCGATGTCATTGGCGATGGTCAGGCCTAACCCGGTGCCGCCTTGTTCTAAATTGCGCCCTTGATCCAATCGGTGGAACGGTTTGACGGCTTCTTGATATTCCTCTGGCGGAATGCCGGGGCCATCATCATCGATGATAATCTCGACCCAGTTTGTCGATGTTCGGCGCAAGTTTGCTTTGACAAGGGTACCATGAGCAAACGCATTGGCGACTAAGTTGGAAATACACCGTTTGAGGGCGAGGCGTTTTGCAGAAATAGCGATTTCATCCGTATGGTGAATATCAATTGTGTGACCGTTTCTTTGAAAATCAGCGCCAATTTCATCCATGAGATCGGATAGGCCGAATTCTGAGGTTTGCTCGTGTTCTTCGCCCTTGGCAAAGGCCAGGTAATCGTCGAGCATATGCTCCATTTCGGCGATGTCTGACTTCATATCTTCGATTTCACCACTTGATTGAAGCATGGCAAGCTGCAGTTTGAGGCGGGTGAGGGGCGTGCGCAGATCGTGGCTGACACCGGCGAGCATTTCTGTGCGTTGTTCAATGTGGCGCTTCATGCGATTGCGCATGCCAATGAGAGAGATGGCTGCCTGCCTCACTTCTGTGGCACCGGACGGTTTGAAGTCGGGGAGATCGCGACCCATACCGAAGTTTTGAGCAGCCAGGGCCAAGCGTTGGATAGGTCTGATCTGGTTGCGCAGAAAAATGATCGCAATGGCCATGAGGATCGAGGAAATGCCGATGATCCACACCAAAAAAATATGCCAATTAGTGGCGAGCACGCGGCTTCGTCTTATTTTAAATTGCAGCACGCCGTCTGGAAGTTGAACCAGCACTCTGACATGGGATGGCCATTCGGGCGGTTTGGTGTGGAACCAAATCGGTTTGCCGACAATTTCTAACTCGCGATCAATGATCCGCCAGAGGAACGAAATCCGAGGCACGGTCGCTTGCGGTGGCAGAGTGGCACCAGGCATGAAGGTGAGGTCTATATCTTGGGCGGCCTCGATATCTCTGAACACGGCATTGCGCTCTTCGGTATTGGTCGCGCGTTCGGTCAAATTGGCAACAAGTTTGATCTCGCCGGCAACGCCGGCTGACAGACGCCGGGTCACGAGCTGTGAATGGCGCTCGGTAAAAACATAGGTCATGGCGATCAAAGATAGTAAGACCGGTGCGATAATAATAATCAGAGAGCGGGCGAACAAACCGCGAGGTAGGTAGGGTTTTACGAGGGCGCCGAGCGCGCGCGCGCCACGATCAAGGTGCCTTGTGATCGGAGCGGTGCGCAATAGGTCTTTCATGTTGCTGGCGTTTGACAGCTTTGTCTCCCTGGACCCTTCTATTCAGGCATGAGCCTGTAGCCGACACCGCGCACCGTTTGCAGATAGACCGGCATTTTGGAGTCACCTTCGATCTTACGGCGTAACCGGGTGATTTGTACATCGATTGAACGTTCTTGGGCGACGCCCGTCAGTTCGCAGAGGTCGAGGCGGGAATAGGTTTCTCCAGGGTTTTGGGCGAGCAGGATGAGTAGGGTTTTTTCTGCATCGGTCAATT
>JAJFIN010000234.1 GCA_021774955.1 Alphaproteobacteria bacterium
TTAAAATATTCCATGAACTCGGCAACGGTGGCAAACAACGCCTCGAAGCCTTCTTTCTCGCTGGTCATAACGTCCGCACCCGTCCTATTGAGTTCCGGGTCGGCAGCACCAAAAAGCTCCTGCGTGAGCTTCAGCATGCGCGGTTCATCGGCCTCGGGCACACCGAGGATCTCCATGATGACGTGGAGCGGATAGAGAAAGGCGACATCGCGGGCAAAGTCGCATTCGGCCCCGAGCTCGGCCATGTGATTGATGAAGCCGCGGGCGATGTCGCGAATGCGGGCCTCCAGCTGGCGCAGGTTCTGCGGCAAAAACCAGCTCTGGGTCAGTCGGCGATAATTGAAGTGATCGGGATTGTCCATCTGGACCAGCGAGCGCACCAGATGGGGCGAGCCGCCCATGGCCTCGCGCACCATCTTATCGGCTTCGATCGAGGTCAGCGTCGCCGCCCGGTCGCCATTGTGGAAGAGATCGTTCTGGCGTTCGACTTCTTGGATGTCATCGAATTTGGTCACCGCCCAGAACGGATCAAAGCCCGCCGGTTGGGCGACGCCCAAGGGCCGTTCGCGGCGCAAGGTGGTGAAGGCTTCTTGCACCGGCGCCTCGGCGGCATAGGCCTTGGGGTCGATGATGATCTCGGCAATTTCTGGGGCGATGTCTGGGGTGATATTTGGGGCGCTGTTCATTTTTGTTTTCTCCCTCCCTGAGAACGGTTCGCATGAGGCGGAGCGGCATAGGATGGCGCCAGCCCGCGCGACATGTTCCCGGTTGGCGAAAGTGTAGGAGAGAACACGTTTGGGGGCAAATGTTGAGGGTGGTTTCTGTCGTGCGGTTTCGCGTGAGGGCGGGCAGACTTGATGCCCCTCCCAATGTCATCCTGATTAATGGTCGCCCCGCGACTTGATCGCGGGGTCCACGGATGATGGTGACTCAGTTGGGCCCCACAAAGAGTCTTTTGGTGAGCCACGGGATGATAAATCTGGTGTAGAGGGTGCCGATAAGAAGGGGTCTGACTCTGACGGATCCCCACGAAATTTCCCAAAAGTTGGCGGCTTTTTAATGACCCTGGGATAGTGCCTTTTCGAAAGTGGCTTAAATCTGCGGTATGTTTGTAGTATTTTCATCAGCGAGTAAGCGAGTACTGGTTAGAAATCCGTCACCGGACAAATGTTTCTATCCGTCACAAGCTAACCTATTGAAAATGAATCCTTTTTTGTGGGGAGTCGTCAGGGTCTGACTACTTTTCTCCGCCGCATGCCAACCCTCTTTTCGCCGTCGGCGGGCTCTAACACTTTTTATCTTCGGCACATTACCTGACCGCCGAAAACCTCAAAAATAGGTATTGCGCCCCATATTTACTCCGATTGAGCGTAAGACTTACCAATTCTTCTAGGTTGCGATGCCACTTCATAGCCCTATAAAGTGCATGGCACTTCCGAGCACAAATCAAATTAGGAATATCAAAATGCAAGCGGGCGTCAGAATTGGTAAAGCGGATGTAGACCTAGTTGTTGACGAAAAAAAGCTACTCGTGAAGCTTGTAGAAATCGCAGTCAAAGGTGCGGTTGCCGCGTTCGGCGAGCCAACGAGCGCTTTGGGGTTCGTAGGCTCTCTGACATCGCTTCTGGACACGGCCTCAATTGAAGAGCCTGACGAGAGCAAAGCATGGGCGCTCATAGCTCTCAGTTTGGCAATCGCAGTTGAAGATCTCCGACCAGAGACTGTGCCAGAGGAGCGGCATGAGGAGATTATGAACGCTTTTAAAGGTGTTGTAAATCAGGTCAAGACGCTGCTTGACGATGATACAAAAACATATGTCCTTGATTTGAAGTTCTTCTCTTGCCCTTCCTCCCTCCCCCTTTATCAGGATATTCGACCAAACTTCGCCAGCGCGTTCGCCTCACTGCGGTTAGATGCGGTATTCGACACCAGCCAATTCACTGCACAACTAGATGAGGCTTTTAATAAAGCAGTGTACGAAGTTTCCAAACTCAAACATGAATATTTCAAATCGCTCTTTGAAACCATTGATGCACCGGGGCGGGAGTCAGCCCAGCATGGATATGATTGGGATGCTTATCGCGAAAGGCTCCGCTATCAATTTGAAGTCAAACCGGTCTTTGGCCAGGAAGAAACTAAAGTATCTTTGTCGCAAATGTATGTTGCGCCAAGGGCGCGCGTGTTTGAACCAGCAAAGCCAGGTATGACAGGAGGTCAATTCGTTACATGGGCACATGAGGAGGTTGAAAGATGGATCACGGAGCCTAATGTAAATAACGCAACCAAGCTTTTTTGTGGCGGACCAGGCCGGGGGAAATCCTCATTCGCAAAAGCTTTGGCTTCAGAACTTTCGCAACGGCAGAATCTGCGGCCCATTTTCATTGAACTTCAATATATCTCTTTGGAAAATAACCTTTCCGAAGAGGTTGCAAACTACCTTGTTGGCAGAGAAGAGGCATTCGAAACTAGCCCGCTAGAAAAAGAATACAAGGATTTCGGAGGACCATTTGTATTTATTTTTGACGGTCTGGATGAACTCGCCCGCCCAGGGAGCGGAGAGTCATTTCAAATTGCTAGAAGGTTTTCAGACCAACTCATTCGCCTGCTAGGCCAGCTAAACTCAGAGTCTCATGTGAGAGCATTCGCTGTCATAACTGGCCGCACACCAATTATTCAAGACATGCAATCCTATGACGAATTTATAGGCGATCCCGATGTCGTAGAGCTGTTGGGATACGCACCGATAGATGGAGCAAAGCCATCTGAAGACCCTAGTGACATACTCGGTCTTGATCAAAGGATTGTCTGGTGGAGAAAGTATGCAAACGCGGTGAATAAGCCTCAAGATATACCAGCTGCGTTGGCCTCGACTCTCCACATTGGTTTATCCGACGAGCCACTCCTTTGTTATTTGATGGCACTTTCAGGATACGTCGACACAAACCGTAGTGTGAACGTATATAACCAAAACGCCATCTACAATGAGTTGTTGACGGCGGTTTGGGAACGAGGTTGGGGCAATGGCAGGAAAGGTCCAACGCGTGCCGTCAAAAGTAAACAAACTTTCGATGCTCTTCTTGAGGCCATGGCTCTCGCAACCTGGCATGGCGATGGCAGCGGGCACCGTATTGCATCGGCGGAGGCATTTGAAAGCGCACTCAAAGTCGCTAATGCCGAGGATGCATGGGAGGAGTTTCAAGGTGCGGGCGGTGGGGATGCTCAAAATTTTGCCCTTACATTCTATCTAAAAACGGCGAAAAAAGAAGGACACGGAATCGAATTCACACACAAAAGCTTTAGCGAATACCTCACTGCACGCCTTTTGTTTCGCAATTCGATGGAGTTGGCTGAACAGAGCCGAAACAGATCACGTAGTTTGGCTGAGCTTTACCACGATTGGATGAGGATCGCAGGTCCTGCACATCTCACCGAAGGAATGCTCCAGTTTCTTCAAAATGAAGCCATTCTCTTGGAGCAGAGCAATCTCGAAAATTCCAGAATGGATTTGGAGGAGCTGTTTTCAGAATTGCTCGACACAGATATACCATCGCATAGTGGTGAAATTCGTAGTTTCGAAAAAGAAAAACTCTGGCGAACGAATAGCGAAATTAATTTACTCGCTTGTCTGAATGCCACAACACGAGGTACTTTTTATCATTCTAAACACAAAGCTGGAACATCTGTTTTAGAATGTTCGCCACCTTGGCCTCTTGAGCTCAGAGGAACAACAATTGATTGGCGTAATGATGACACAAGATTGGCGAACCTTTTGAAGCGAATATTGGATATCAGAGGACAAACTGGAAAACATATTTGTTTGACGCACACCAACCTTTCCGGCTGCCAAGCTCACAGTGACAATCATTCATTGCATGTTGTTCTACCTGGCCTTTTCTTACCTGAGATAAGCCTTGAGTTCACTAATTTCTGCCATGCCCAAATGCCTTCTAGTTGTTTTTCCAACGCAAACATTTCTGGGACGTGCTTTGATAAAACAGATCTGCGAAACGCAGACTTCTCAGGTGCAAATCTCACCAACGTAAATTTTGGAGGCGCAAACCTAGACCATGCAAATTTTGCTGGAGCCAGTTTGCACAAGGTTCGATTCGGTGGCGCTAATCTCTCTAATGCTGATTTCAAGGAATGCCAAATGACAGATGTCACACTGACAGCAAAAGACATGACAAATCTGGATTTGAGAGGTGTTACTTTTGACAGTGTTGATTGCAGCGGTGTGGATTTGAGAGAAGTTGTAATCGACAAAGAGCACCTACATGGACTTCGTTTGGATAATGCCCAATATCCAGAGGAATGGAAACCAATTCCCTAAAACACGCTGAGGGCCTAATCTCATTCAGAAATAAAAAGGTCAATATAGTGACACTGATTATTTCAATAATATCCGATTACGGAATATGGCAATCAAGCGATCATCAGCTGACATTTCCAGCAACGCAGCCAACAGGTCTTACACGGACAGAGAACGGAATCAAACAATGCCAACTTAAAGCCAGCAACGGATTTGCGTTACTGGGATATGCGGGGATAGGGACAGTTGAAGGTAAAGAAATATCGGACTGGATGAGGCGAATATTTGCGGGCAAACAAGGAACAATAGAAGCATATATGGGGCTTTTAGCTGAATGGAGTACCATAAAACTAAGTCCAGTATGCTCGGAGCTCGGAACACCGCACGCATTTTTGGCCGCGTGTTATGAAGATGAAATACCAACAATATACTGGGTTACCAACAAGTCACGAAAAGCGATGGGAATAGGATCCAAGTTCGAAATCTTTAAATTTCGATTGATCGAGGGAATGTCAGTTCTGTTGGTCCCTGCCGGATCTGGGGAAGCCAACCTCAACGCAAATATATTTCAAAAGGACTTGATCAAAATAATAAAAAAAAGGAGGAAAAAACCTCAACTAGCACGAGAAATCTGCGAGTGCCTTTTCAGAATTAACAAAGTTGCAAGCAGGAACGACCCGTTCGTTGGGGATAAATGCTTGGTGAGTTATGTTTCTCCGGGGAGTGAGTGTGTCCAGTACAGGTGCTATAAATGGAAGGACTTTGATCGCAACAGTGTACCATTTATCGCAAATGGATTTGATTTCG
>JAJFIN010000235.1 GCA_021774955.1 Alphaproteobacteria bacterium
GTGAACTTGGAATGAAACCGAACGATGCACTCTTTCCAAAGCAAAAAACTGCGAACAATCCCAAGACATTCCAATTTGATGCGCAACGGCTCTCAAATGAACATTGGGCCAACGCGACGCCTGTGCGTAATATCCTCCACCAGGCCTTTACAGCAGTTGGTCTTCCCAAATGCCAGCCACACACACTGCGCGACACCATAACGGCATGGGCAATCGATAACTGCACTCAACTCCAATTCAAAGCAATAAGCCAAAGCATGGGGCACGACCACGCCATGACAACATATAATTCATACGGAACGTTGCAACATCATGACGTGCGTAAGGCATTTAAATCGATTGGCAAAGGCAACCCTGAATTAGGCCATCTTTCCACCGAGGCTCTTTGGGCGGAACTTAAGGAAAGGAACTGAGTGAAGCATCCTCAGGTGCCAGTCTGGGGCCGCTCAGAAACAGGTCTAGTTAATGTGACAATGCCATCTCAGGCTCAACACCATCTCGAAATCATTGCAGATACTATTTACAAGTTGAGAAGTCATCAGGCATGCACGTCTCGATCAAACAGGAAAGCATACTTTCACCATAAACCGCACAAAATTTTCCCGCTTCACTTCTTTCGAAAGGTCCGATGTATGCTCGGTAGAGAACGCGGTGTCTAGCGTCCACGGTATGTATCTCGGACGTAAGAGGGGGCGGCCACGATTGTTGGAACACGAAAGACGCCCCGTCAATTGTTATTTCACCAAAAGGCAAGTGAGATGAAAAATTTCAACCCGAGAAATGAGAGAGTAAAGAGGCAATATTTCCGTTTTCTGAAGGAAGCGGATCAAAAGTCAGAAGACACGATCAGAAGTATAGAATTGGCAATCCTACGATTTGAAAAGTACACAGAGTTTATGGATTTCGCTCGCTTTAATTCAGATCATGCTGTTAGCTTTAAGAAGCACTTGGCGAATTCAAAGTCGAGTACAACAAATGATCCGATAAGCAAGGCTACAGTTCTAGCAACAGTCAGCAAGTTGAAGCGTTTCTTTGGTTGGCTTGCTTGTCAGCCTGGATTCAAATCAAAAATCTCGGTAACGGACATTGAGTATTTCAATATGTCAGAGAAAGACGTTCGGGCGGCAAAATCCCCCAGGTTCAAAGGTTTTCCGACGATTGAACAAATCAGGTCTGTCGTCATTACCATGCCGTGCAGCAATGAAGTTGAGCGTAGAGATCAGGCACTGATCGCATTTACCATCCTGACTGGCATGCGGGATGCGGCAATTGCATCCTTGCGGTTGAAACATATCGACCTGTCGCGAGACCTCGTGAAGCAAGACCCAACAGAAGTGAAGACGAAATTCAGCAAGCGTATCGACACCTATTTCTTCCCGGTTGGACAAGATATCAAACAGGTTTTTGTTGGTTGGTTGGACTTCTTGAAGAACGAAAAACTTTTTGGATTTGACGACCCACTTTTCCCCAAAACAGCGATTTTACAAGATAAAAACATGTCCTTTATTGCCGGTGGAGTGAAACCTGAGTTCTGGTCAAATGCATCGCCCATTAGAACAATATTTAGGAAAGCTTTTGAAGCAGCAGAGCTGCCATATTTCAGTCCTCATACATTTAGAAACACGCTGGTAAATCTGGCTGAACAGTGTTGCATAACGCCTGAGGAATTCAAGGCGTGGAGTCAAAACCTTGGGCATGAACATGTGCTAACCACATTCACTAGTTACGGACGAATTGATCCGCACAGGCAGGGTGTGTTGGTGAGAGCGATGCATGAAGACCAGGACAATGAGCAGCTCAAGTTAGACAAAATATTGATGTTGTTGGAGGGTAGAGCTGACGGTGGTCTCAACTGACCAATAATGGCGTTTATTATCCAAATCACTTGAAAGTAGTCGATTCCAATGTTGGGGTAGAGGCTAAACGACGAGCATCTTTTACCTATACAGATGTTGTATTCATAAGCGAGTGCCGTGACCAGAACGTCGCGCAACCGATATCGCCCGAAAATCCCTTCAGCCGAAGTTTGGTGGAGGTTTTGAGTGGTCGAAAAATAATTAGAAACGAAACATATGAAACTCGTTGGTTTGCACGGTTCTTCCCATAGACATCGTCGGCTCAATTATTACGACAACAGTTTTAGAAGCATTCTAGTCAAATTTTGTTTCTCAAATCGAACAATATGTTAGCTACCTATCCACAGTTTTCATAATTCTTTTTGTTGACTCTGCGTGTAGGGCTTACCACACTAAACACAACCTATTGGTTCTAGTGTGAGTTTTCCCGATTGAGAAGTGTGAACCTCATACGTGCAATGTGGCGATGCGTTCTTATCGTCGGTTTCCAAGTAAAGCGTGTTTGAGGTGTGGGAAAGTCTCGAAGTTATTTCGAGGCTAAGCGCTATCCAAACATTGAGCAAATTCAGCGTGGACAAAAGCGATGTCCGCGAGCGGGTACGGTTGTGTCTGGTCTCCAAATGACGCGCGGGTCGCGCTTAAGTAAGTTGGAACTGTCTATGATTGTAGAGCGCCATACTGGGCACGGAAGCAAAACACCGCCCCGCAATACCGTAAGCGGCAAGACATTAGCCTCCAAATCTGAATGTCTCGAATCATCAAATCTCAAGAACAAATTCACACAGACAAGAATTATCCGTGAACTCGCCAACGCGAGGAATGAATGCTGAAACAAACAATATTTGCCATATTGATGGTCATGGCGAGCTCCGCTCTAGTCGCAAGTACACCGGCGCGGGCCGCCGGTGAAATAGATGTTTCTCTCAAACTCAAAGTGGATGGCATTGTTACGCTTAACGGCGGCGGTGCCCAGATTTATTTTGATCAGAACCATCAGTGTTCAAGTAATCGAGCAAATGTCAGCGCAACCGCGCAAAACAGGGATCACTTGATCTCGATGCTGATCACCGCTCAAACATCCGGAAAACTGGTCAATCTTGATTTGCGTTCCGCGCAAGGAGGCTCGTGCAATGGCGGGGCAGTATTATCGGCAATATGTGTAT
The DNA here is from genome assembly GCA_021774955.1 of Alphaproteobacteria bacterium. Taxonomy (GTDB): domain Bacteria; phylum Pseudomonadota; class Alphaproteobacteria; order M2410; family M2410; genus JAJFIN01. The sequence goes on from JAJFIN010000235.1 coordinate 3,020, forward strand.
GGGAGACACCAATTCTGTCTGCTTCATCGGTTGGTGAGGTGGTTGATCGAACTCTGAACCTGGATTCCTGAAACAGTCAGGCAATCGTGAAACAACAAAGCAAGTGAGGATTTATGTTTAGGAAAATTTCTTTGGTATTAGCGGTCATGGGTAGCGTCGTTTTGCTTCAGCAAAGTGCGACCGCTGGGACCACTCAGTTTGGTTCAAATACGCAACCGCTAGAGGTTTTGTCGGTGACAATTCAAGGGGCCAGTGCCTGGATCAACTTTGATACAAATCACCAGTGTGGACATACCCGTGCTCGATTGGACACGACGAGGGCGGATTATCCCTTTTTGTTGTCTCTGGTGTTGTCAGCGAAAGCGAACGCAGCCAGCGGAGAAAGGCTCGCAGTTGACTTGCGAGATTCCAGTGAAGGCGGAATTGGTGACTGCAATGGCTCGCTGAGTATCGTGAATTATCTGTGCATGAGCACCACCGCTCTAGGCGGTTGTTTTGTCTAATTAGCGAGACGTTACCGTCAGCCACGTCCTGCCGTGAACCTAAGAACAAGGGTGGAAATAGAGATGTCGTTTAAGTTCAAGACTGTTATTTACTCCCTTGTTTTAGGCATGGCGCTGCTCGCTGGCCCATACTCGGCGTCGGCTCAGGAGGTCTACGAATACGATGATCTAAGCCGATTGATTCGTGTGACTTATCCGAATGGTGAGATCATAGAATATGCCTATGATCCTGGCGGAAATCGGTTGCTGGTTGGTATCACCAATGCAGCAGAATCAGCGCCGGTGACGCGCGATGATGAAGTGTCCGTGTTGGAAGACGATCCGGTTGGTGTGACCCTCGACCCGACAACGAATGATAGTGATCCCGAAAGTGGGGCGTTGACTCTGCTTGGCGTGGGACAAGCAAAAAACGGTACCACATCATTCAGTGGTTCGCAGGTCACCTATATTGCTGACGCGGACTTTTCTGGAACCGACAGCTTTTACTACACGATCAAGGACATTGCAGATGCAGAGTCTGACGGCCGTGTGATTGTCACGGTAACACCCATCGGTGACATACCTGTCGCCACTGCGATACCAGATCAAACAGCGTCAGAAGGCGTGCCGTTTCAGTTTGATGCAAATAGTTATTTTAGCGATCCGGATGTTGGCGATACGTTAACTTTCTCAGTGAGCGGCGCAACGTGGCTGAGTATCGCTGATCCAGCGACCGCTGTTCTAACAGGGACGCCGCCCGCTAACAGTCGAGGAACAAGCAAAGTTACGATCACAGCGACAGATGCATCAGGCTCCAAGGTAGATGCACCGCTTAACATTATCATTTCTCCCTCGCTCATCGTCTGGTTCGATACTTCCGACGAGAATTCAATCACCCAAAGTGGGTCGAGCATTACTGCTTTTTCTGACAAGAGTGGCAATGGATATAACGCCACACCGGTCAATGCATCTAACCCACCAAATCATATCACGTTATCTTCTGCCTTTGGCTATCAAGAACTCGCGCAATTTGGCACGTCACCGGTACGAAGCATGCAGTTTCCGAGTTCGTCCCTACTGGATCAGTCGGGTGTGAGTGCTCAGTCCATCGCGTTGCTGTTGGTCGCAGGATCGGATGTAACCAGTCGGCAAGTGGTGTTGGATCTTGGCACAGAACAATCCGGACTGGCTGTCTATATCGAAGGCGGTAAGGTCAGGCTCAGTGCATGGGATTATTCAGATACTAACAATACCTGGAAATCAACTCCAACCGATATTGGCGTGGTTTCAGGCAATATTGGTTTTATGGTGCTTTCTTTTGATGGCAAATCAGACGGAACTGGCACCTTCACAACCTATGGAACAACCGGTAACGCGCTCTTCACAGACACCAATGTCAAATCACTCCCCGCACAAACGACGTCACCGGTGCTCGGTGAGATGCGCGGTGGCATGCGGTTCGACGGGACATCTGAAACCGGAACGGGGCGCCCTTTTGGGGGGATGGTTGGCGAGTTACGCATCTTCAGCCATGCACTAACAGCTGCTGAAGTAGCAATCCTCAAGACGGAGTTTGATGCAAAATGGCTGGATGCTAATGGCGCTCCCATTGCCATGGATGATGGCCCAGACCAAGGCGCTGTAACGTCGACGAACACAGACCTTGTTGGGTTTGATCCGTTAGCCAATGATTCGGATCCCGAAGGCGAGCAGTTAAAGATCAAGTCAGCACAATCAACCACTGGCACCCCAAATCAATCGGATCAAGGCGGTACTATAGCAGTCGCTGGCAATGGATTGACGCTTACTTACACGCCTCCGGCCAGTTTCACTGGCATCGATACTTTCAAATACACAATTCAGGATGAGGACCAAACTTCAAATGGAGGACCGGTGCCTAATGAGGCGAGTGCGACCATAACGGTTTCTGTGTCAAATCAACCACCGACATTGGTCACAGCAATCCCTGATAAATCTACTCTGGTCAATCAGCTCCTAACGTTCAATGTCGCGGCCAATTTCTCAGACCCTGAAAGTGCGCCACTGACCTTTAGTCTGGTCTCAGCACCAAGCTGGCTGTCTATCAATGGCACGACCGGGGATATTTCAGGAACGCCCAGCGGTGCACAAGCAGGCATAAGTGTCGTGCGGGTGGGGGCGTCAGACGGCTTTGACCAGACAACAGACGATCTTGTTGTAACGGTCACCAAGACCAACCAAGCTCCGCAAGTTGCATCAGCGATCCCAACATTAAACACTTATGTGGGAAACTTGTTTTCCTACGATACCGCCCCTCATTTCTCCGACGCGGATGGCGATCCGCTCACCTATTCACTGGTCCAGGCGCCAAGCTGGCTCTCGATTGATAGTGCGGCCGGTCAGATCTACGGCATGCCTGGCACGGCAAATATAGCGTCAAGCACAGTGCAAGTGCGGGCGTCGGACGGAACAGCGAATGTCGATACGAGTTTTACACTCAATGCCAATGCCGTGCCCGCGGGTGCCAACTATGTCGTGTTCAATATTGGTGGAAGTTTTTACGTGATCCCGCTCGGGTCCTGAGGTTGTGAGGAAAAGTCGAAGTGCAAAACGTATCTAAAAAATCAAAGGGTATCGAAATGGCAAAATTATCCATTCGGAATTTATTTGTCGGAATTTTCACTTCTCTAGCCATAATGGTGCAGACCGCCTCAGCCACACCAATCGAGTATGCTTCACCGGTAGATGCAAGCGATCCAGCGATCACAGAACTGGCGCGTGGATTGCGAAATGACCCAGACCTGATTTACGAATTCGTCCACAACGAAATTAAGTATGAACCGGGACTAAATTCAAAGAAGGGTGCACTGGGCACATTGATAGACCGACGCGGCGGTGCCATCGACCATGCATCACTAATGATTGCTCTGCTCAATGCTTCGGGTAATACGACGGGAAGGTATGAGTACGGCACAATTCGTCTTGGTGTGGTGGAATATAAGAACTGGATAGGATCCGATAAGGGAGCTATTCTTGTTTCTGCCGGTGTGAACGTGGCCACCTATGTTGATGGATTAGGTCAGCCAGTTGATTTTGATATTGAGCATGTTTGGGTGAGCGTCGTAATTGACGGGACGCGCCGGCATTTTGACCCCGCCGTAAAAACAGGCGTTTATCACCCAGGAATAGATATCGCTGCGGCTTCAAATTACAATCAAAGTACGTTTATCTCGAGCGCGCAAAGTGGTGCGACGGTGTCGTCGAGCTCTGTCAAAAATATGAATCGCGCCAATTTAAGAAGCTCGCTGACCACCTATGCGACCACCCTGACAAACACGCTCCGCACCCAACATATGGGAAAATCGCTTGTGGAGATCATTGGCGGAACTGAGATTACGCCGATCTCGGGTCCACCTTTACGCGACCCTTCGCATCCCAAAGCTTCGACACCCCATTCGAGCTGGACGGGTACAATAGGTGTTGCCGCACAATGGACCACCATACCCGGCTTTGACGTGTCGTCTGATGGCTTTCGTTCGGCGATCCGAATTCAACATGAGGGCATTGACAAAACCTATTATGTCGATGGGCTGCACAATCAACGCATGACGGTCACTTACAACACGTCCAACCAACCAGAACTTCGTATCGAAGGGGCTTTGCAGGCAACTGGGAATGCGACAACTGTAGATACGCTCTATCCAATAACAATAAGTGCTGATCATCCGGTTACAAATGGTAATGATTTTGATAATACCACAACGAGACAAATCAAATCGGGGCAAGGACATGTTTATGCGGTTTTTCATCCCTTTGGGGGGCAGTCACGCAAGAGCGTTGAATGGCATCAACGAAAGCGCCAGCTGGCATTGGAAAATGGTGCTGCGTCCGAATCAGAAGAAGTAATTGGCATAAGTTTAGACATTCTGGCGGCGCAATGGACCGCCCAGCACACCGCAGCGCGGGATATTTTCTTTGGCTTGACCGGAATTAACAATCTTGCACCGGATCACATAGGTATTATTGGGCGTCATGAAAGTGTCTATGTAGATATCATATATGGTTATCTAACACCGGGAGCGAACTCTGGTGTGGAATCGTCGGCCGCGGCCATGTTGATGGGCGATATTGGAAGTATCCTTGAATCGAACTCAATGGAACAAATTTTCGGTGGTGAAGCGGCGTCAACAATTGCAATCCTGGACAAGGCCTCGCAAGTTGCCAATGAGGAGATTTATAATGTTCCGGATGTAGCCACTTGGAACAGCATACAAGGGCAGTTGATCAATTACAGCACCAGTTCCCGCAATGCCATATTGTCTGATTTACAAGCTGGAGACCGTATCGTGCTGCCCAAACGCGGTGATTTTACTTTTGGAGCAAACTGGACGGGTGCAGGTTGGTTCCGAGAGCGTGTGGGTAATCTCGGATATTTTATTGAAGGAAATTTGGCCGGTGGCGCTTGGGGGACATATTTGGCCGCAAATAGTTTTCTCAGTAGGTTTGACAATCACGGCAGCAACTGGGGTTCTTATTCTTCATTTACAACAGGGAACCTCTATTCATCGACATGGGGTGACCCCATCAACATGGCGAGCGGAGCTTTCACAGTAAACGAGGGCGACCTTTCCATCGGTGGACAGGCGTTCCCGTTTTCGCTTTCTTTTGCTCGGTCTTATGAATCGACCGGACGGAGCATAGACGGACCGGTCGGGCGCGGCTGGCAACACAATCTCGACTACAGCGTGGATGTTTACAGCGATGCGTTCCAATCTTGGGGAGCAGATTCTGCCGTTGATGCCTCTGCTGCCATTGTTGCCCTCTATGTCGGTTATGACATGCTCAATATATCAGGGCGGCCGCTAAATCGTGTCGTGCTGACAGCGCTTTCAGAACAATGGCTCTCTGATCAATTGAAAGACAACATTGCTCTCGTTCAACAGGCGGGGAGCCCGCGACGATTTACTCGCTTACCGGATGGATCCTACAATCCACCTTTAGGGGTCGCGGCAACACTCGTGAAAGAAGTCGATGACACATTTCTGCTCACGACTAAGAGCCAGACCACATTAGATTTCGATGTCAATAATCAGCTCCAGACTTGGAAAGATCCAAACAACAACACAGTAACTTTCAACTACACTGGCGGCAATCTGACATCGGTGACCAATCAGGTCGGGCGGAGCCTTACGCTCACCTATGTGAGCAACCGCATCTCCAAAGTAACCGATAGTGAGGGCCGCTTCACAGAATACCTCTATGACGCATCGGGTAATTTGACGACGTTCAAGGATCCGCTCACTCAAACAACAACCTATGCCTATGATGCGACAACACCGGGCCTGATGACTAAAATATTCGTCCCCGGATTTCCAACGGCCCCGATTGTTGATAATACCTACGATACCTTTGATCGTGTGACTCAGCAGGTTTCTGCTAATGGGGGGATCTGGAATTATTATTACGGTGGTTTGCGGACTGAGGCTGAGGATCCCTTAACCAACACCGTGACTTGGTATTTCAATTCTGAGGGTCGCACGGTAGAAGAAATTGATCAGATCGGTCGCGCACGTGTAACGGAATATGATGGCGAGCAGCGACCCACGCGCCAGATCATGCCTTTGGGAAACGAAATCCTTTACCAATATGACAGCGCTCATAATGTCATTCAGGTCACCCGCAAACCGCGAACCGGATCGAGCGAACCGGATCTAGTTTCGACTTTTTCTTATCACCCGACCTGGAACAAAGTCACCCAGGCCACCGACCCGATGAGCAGGGTGACGACCTATGCTTACGATGCTGGCAACGGCAATCTGTTGCAGGTGACGCAGCCCCTTGTCGATGGCGCCACGCCGATCACCACCTATGCCTATACGCCTGAGGGACTGATCGACACGGTGACGGATGCTGAAAATGTCGTTGGTAAGAATAACTACGATGCCGTAACCAAAGAGCTGACCAGCACCATTGCCGATTTCGGCACCAGTAAGCTCAACTTAACAACCGCTTTCACCTATACCGCCCTTGGCGATGTTTCGACTGTGACAGATCCTAAAGGGCGCATCGCCACCTCCTCTTACGATAATCTCCGGCGCACCACAGCAGTTGATGGGCCTCTCAGCACGAGAGTGGAAAACAAGTTTGATTCCGCCGGGCGACTTTACGAGGCGTGGGCACGAACAAGCCTCGCACCGGACCAGTGGCAAATCGTCAAAACGACATTCCCGACTAGCTATTATTCTGATCAGGCGGCCACCACCATCGATCCTGAAAACTTCGCCACCTTCATCAGCCGGGACTTATTGGAGCGGCCGGAGATTGTCGACGACGCGGAGTTTCGGCGAACGAAAACCCTTTATGACGCGGCGGGACAAGTAGATCGCGTCATCCGCGCTTTTACTACCAGCGATAAAGACATAAACGGCGCCAGTCTCCAGCAGGACTATGTAGATAATGCCTATGATTCCCATGGCAATCTGATCTCGGTCAAGGATGCTAAGGGCTATACCACAACCTATACCTATGATGGGCATGATCGGCCGAAAAGGGCCGCCTATCCGGATGGGAGCTACACGGAAGTCGTCTACGACAACAATAGCAACGTCTTGTCTCAGCGCACGAGAGCGGGGCAGATCATTGCCTTCACCTATGATGAGCTCAACCGTGTCCGGATGAAAGCCCCGCAAGGCGGGTCCAATATCACCTACACCTACGACAAGGTGAGCCGGGTTAAATCGGTAAGCGATGGTTCTGCCGGATCGCTTGCTTACGTCTATGACAATGTTGGTCGAACCATCACCAGTACACGGACGGACGGCAAGGTCGTGACCTATGCTTATGATGCCAACAGCAATGTCATACGGTTGGACTATCCGGACACCTACTATCTCACCTATGCCTACGATGAGTTAGATCGCCTGCGCGGGTTATGCGAAAACGATACGGCCTCTTATGCCAGCAATGTTGTCACCTGCGCCGGTGCGGGCACGCCACTCGCGACTTACGCCTACGACATGTTATCGCGGCGGACAAATGTCACTTTGGAAAACGGTGCCACCTCTGCCTACACGTATCATCCAGACAATGCCCTGGCCACGCTGACCCATTCCTTTGCCGCGTCAGAACAAGCCGCCTTCACCTATAGCTATGACAAGACCAATAACCTGATCTCCAAGGCCGCCAACGACAATACCAAGTTTCTCTACCGCCCGCAGATCAATCGGGTCGATGCTTATGGCAGCGCCAATGATGTCAACCAGCACGCGCTGATCGCCAATGTCGATCTTACCTATGATAGCAATGCCAATCTCAGTGCCGATGGCGGCGATACCTTCGCTTACGATGTTGAAAACCGCATGGCGGGCGCGACCAAAGCCGCCACCAGTTCGACCATCTCCTATGGCTATGACCCGACCGACCGCCGGGTTCAAAAGAATGTCGATAGTGTGGTCACCAATTATGTCTATGCCGGGGCCCATGAGATCGCCGAATATAGCGGCGCGGGTACCTTGCTCCGGCGCTATATCTACGGGCCGGGCATAGATGAACCGCTGGTGATGATCGATGTGGTCAATGCCACCAAGACCTTCTTCCATCAGGATCATCAAGGTTCGATCATTGCCCTGACCAATAGCTCAGCTGTGATCACCATGAGCTTTGCCTATTCCGCCTTTGGCGAGCCGCAGACGACCTCGGGTGGCGGCTGCGCCACCGCGCCGTGTGATGGCTTCTCCGGCTCGCCCTTCGCTTATACCGGCCGCATGATCGACTACGAGACCGGGCTTTATTTCTATCGGGCGCGGGTCTATTCCGCGACCATCGGCCGCTTCATGCAGACCGACCCCATCGGCTATGCCGATCAGATGAACCTCTATGGTTATGCCTATAACAACCCGCTCAACTTCAATGATCCATTTGGGTTGAGTAGTTATTCGAATACGATTTCTTCCGGTTGGACAGCCGGGGCGCTCGACTACAACACTCAAGTTATTGGGCCAAAAGCTGATTTTGGGCGTTATACATTCGATACCGTTGGGGGAGGATACACGAATTCAGCGCTAGGGGGACAGCATCCGGGGATAACAAGCGTAGAACGTCAACTAGTGGCAGCTGGCAATATTCAAGGTTTTTGGGAGTCCAGGTCACTTGCTGCCGATCCGATTGCGTCAGTTGCGTTATCATCTTTGAACCCTCCTGGTGGAATTGTCGACTATCTATTTGGTGGGACGAGCATAAATAATCGCTTGGACGCTTTTTCTCGCGTTTATACAAATGGTCAGCTAGATATCAATCAAGTACGGATCGACTTAGCAAGAGCTCATATCGGGGCGATTGACGCAGACACTGGGGGGGTGATCGGGTTGTTAAACCCAGTGCAGATAGCAATATATCATCATGCGGTCTTTGCTAGATATGGTTTACCGTCGACGGCATTTGGCGGGACCCCGTTTACCGGCGCTGTTGGAGAAGCCAATATTACACGTTTGATTTGGTGTGGAGGTTGTGATTGATAATGAAAGCTACCAAGTTGATGGTAAATTCCCTCCTTACTCTAATTTTGGGAATGTTCTTCTTGGCTGGATATCGAGTTAGTGAGCAACAGCCAGATGAAAATATTGTTGAGGTGCGATTGGGATGTCATATGCTTGAGGTCCCACGTAAGAACGTAGTGTCCAATGGTGTACCTGCATGGTTGCGTTGGCTGCCGGGGTTGGATGATGGGTCAAACTCGGCGCTATTTCGATTTTTTGACCATGAAGTTCAAGAATATGTTTCAGGATACCAAATTGGGGAGGTGCGTTTTAGAGATGATATTGAAATCATAATAATTGCTTTGACGACAGAAGATGTAAATGGCTACCAAAACCCGAAAACTTTTTCGCAACTAGGTGACCTTTGGAATATGCAAGGGTCTTATCGGGAGAGAAGGATGGAGCCGCATCGTTCAAATGGTTGGTATAAGGTCTTTAGGGAAGTTGAGTATCCTTATTCCTGGGCGTTGTTAAATAGATATCCAGATCCGCATTCACCATTACCAGATTCTACATCAGAATTCTGGGTGGCACATTGTCTGATGCTTGGCCCCAAAAAAGACCCGCAACCAAGTTGTACAAGCCACTTTCTAGTTGATGATTTTCTGGTTGAGTTTTCGATTTCTGAGTACAATATCGAAAAAATTGATAAGGTAAAAGCATTTCTGCGAAGTGAAGTGGAGAGTTGGATTAAAGTTGGAGGATCGTGCTCCGAGGTGTTCTGATACCATTGATCCAGTCTGAACACCACTGACTACTCAAGTCGAGAGTGTTGAAATAGTGGCGCATGAAGAAAATATTTATACTGATGATTTTGATAACATCCCTCGTGGGTTTTGGCGTGACCACACAAGCATCGGCTGCTGGCACAGCAAACCACTCGGGAACAATAACAACGATAACGGTGGATGCAGCGAGCGATCATATTACGGTTAATTTAAACACGATGCCCACCTCGCCTATTTCTGGCTGCTCATCAAGCACATTCGTCTTACCTGGAACAACGCCGCAAAACCGCTACTTCGCCCTGTTTTCCGCCCTCATGACGGCAAAGGATTCGGCCGCACCCGTCAGCATCCGATATTTCACAGATCCCGGATCCTGCACACTGCTTTCCAACGGCTCCTATTACCTCACGCTGACAAAGGTGTGGTTCCAGTAAGAAAAGGAAAAGGGCACAGCCCTTAAAATTCTCAAGGCCGCTTCTCCGCTCCTCTTCTCAACCACCCGAAGGGCTACCATGGTTGAGAGGACAGCGGCACCGGGCGGTATGGCTTCACCGCCGGTAACAAGCTTCAAAATATATCGCTTACGGACAATGCCCGCCAGAGCTTCAAGCCGATCAGTGCATCCACAACATCTTATGGGACGGCCAACAGTCTCAATCAATATCCCTCGATTGATGCAACCAACCTCACCTATGACAATAATGGCAATCTTGACGACGACGGGGCTAACACCCTCACCCACGATGTCGAGAACCGGCTCGCAACGGTCAGCGGTGGGGCAATCTCCGCAACCTACGTTTACGACCCGGCAGGACGTCGGGTTCAAAAGACTGCCAACAGTGTCAGTACTTATTTTGTCAATGCCGGAGCTTATGAGATCGCCGAATATGATGGTGTGGGCGGCGGCAGTTCTCTCGTCCGGCGCTATGTCTATGGGCCGGGTGTCGATGAGCCGCTCGTGATGATTGATGGCGCTACCGGCACCAAGACCTATTTCCATCAAAACCATCAGGGTTCGGTCATAGCCTTGTCCAAAGGCACTGGTACGTCCAATGAGCTGGGCACCATTCAGCAAGCCTTTGCCTATTCGCCTTACGGTGACGCGCAACAGACGGTGGGGGGCGGATCGGGGCTGACCGGCTCACCCTTCGGCTATGCCGGTCGTCTCTATGATCACGAGACCAATTTCTATTATTCCCGCGCGCGTGGCAATTTACGAGCGCGTGAAAGCTACTTCATTTCCGAGAGAATGGGGGCCAATTGGGGGACCACACCGGATGATCATTATATAACCAATTGTAATATATAATATAATTGTTATG
>JAJFIN010000236.1 GCA_021774955.1 Alphaproteobacteria bacterium
TGCGCGATCTCTTCTCGCTGACGCCTATGAACAATTGGGCTACCAGGCGGAATCCGCACCGTGGCGCAATTTCTATCTCTGCGGTGCGCTTGAGCTACGCCAAGGAATGGCGAAAAGTGAGCCGGCACGCGTCAGTGAAGGCATAGCGCGGGGAATCCCTATGGAAAATCTCTTTCAAGCGATGGCAGTGCGGCTTAACGGGCCGAAAGCAGATGGGATAAGACTGTCTTTGAATCTCGATTTCACGGATGAATGTGAAAATACATTGTTGGTGATTGAGAATGCTGTTCTGAATGCTTTTATCGGCAGGCACTCGTCAAATCCAACTGCAACATTGCGCCTCAGCAGTGAAGACTTTAAACGAATGATGCTCGGGATAACCGATGCCGCAACATTGCTCGGAGATGGATCATTGGAGATCGACGGAAACTTGGAAGCGCTTGTAGAATTTTCATCGCTATTCGATCAGTTCACGCCACGCTTTCCCATTGTGACACCAAGGCCGGAGTGGAACTAGAGTAACACGGAGAAGGTTGAGCTCTTTAACTCGCCATCGCGCGGATATCAATCTCACTTGGCTTGCCCATTACCGATGGTTTGTCACCACTTGCCGAATCCCAGCCGTTGAGATCAGCCATCAAATGGTTGTGCCATTCCATTAATTCCTGAGCGGTAAATTCTTCGGTGTCGTAGGTCGCGACATTGTAAGCGAAATTATCGAGGTCGATGCCGTCGATCAAGCCCATCTCGGTTGCTGTTTCATACAAGGCGGTGCCAGGCATGGGAGTGGCGATCGAGAACCAGAAACTAGTGACCCCAAGCGCTTTTAGCTCATAAGCGTAGTCGACAGTTTCCTGGATTTCAGAGCGTTTTTCTCCAGGAAAGCCGATAACAAAAGCAGTACCAACTGTGAGACCGGCATCGAGAATTCGCTCGACTGCGGCACGAGAATCATCAACTGACATTTTCTTGGTGATGATTTCATCCATGACGCGTTGACTGCCAGATTCAGGCGTAATGAAGACATGTCGGAACCCGGCTTTCTTCATGAGCTCTAAAGTATCGGCATCAAGTAGGTCACAACGCAAGTTCCGACCATCGAGGCGGGCATGTATGCCGTTGTCGAGGAATTCATTGAGCATCGCGCGGAAGCGCTTGGTCGCGGTGTTGATATTATCATCTTCGAAAATCAAAACTTCAGCGTTGTAGTGATCGGTCCATATCTTTGCTTCTTCGACAATGCGCTCGAGCGAATGCACACGGAAACGGCGTTCAGATGTGAAGGGTACTGAACAGAAGGAGCAATTAAACGGACAACCACGCGTGGTGTACATTTTACCAGCCCGGCCTTCAGCCATAGTGTCGAAATAATCTTCCATTTTGAGAAGGTCGAGCGCTGGCATGGCGAGATCGTCTAATTCCCAATTCAAAACATTGGCAGTGTGAACTTTTTTTCCTTCAGGATTTTTAAAGCCGACACCCGGGATGTGCGATGGATCTTTGCCTTCTTCAATATCGACCAGCAATTGCTCCATTGTGAGCTCACCTTCACCGGTGATGATATAGTCTATGGATTCTTCAGCGAGGGTTGTGTCTGGTGAAACAGTGACATGCGTTCCACCCATCACGGTGACGATGTTTGGGTCAATTCGCTTGGCGATTTTAGCGATTTCAGCACCGGGTCGAAACACACTCGTAAAAATGACCGAAATGCCAACTACATCAGGTTTTATTTCGCGGAGGCGCTGTTCGATTTCATCGAAGCTCAGACCAATGATTGTCGCCCCATCGGGGAATCCTTCACCAACGGGATGACGGGCGAACACACCGCGAGAAACGCGGATGCAATCGGTTTGATCGCCAGTCAGATCTTCCGGCTTTTTGTCGTGAATGCGTCCTTCAACAAGGCTGTCGATGAGAGTGACTTCATGCCCCGCGCGTCGTAACTGTCCTCCGATATAACTAATGCCGAGAGGGTGACCGATGCTCAGAGCACAGGTCTCGTTCGGGACATAAAATGGTGGTGTAATCAGAACGACTTTCATCAGAAACCTTCCAGCGCATTTGCTTGCTCGGCCGCGGTTAATATTTTGCAATAGCTAAAACAATGGATCAAAATTCGCGGTATTTTTTTACAAGCTATTTACGCGTTGTCGGCGTTAAGAATCGGTAAATCACGCCGTGTTTTGGAAAGCTTAAGATAGGCCCCAGCATTTGGGCAGCAGGTCAGTTAGGGTAAGCAAAAGATAAAGGGTCAAACCGTTAACAAGGCGTGATTAAGACAGCCCCATGGCGTCAACTTCACGACGCAATTGGGCCAACAAATCCTCACTTTCAGTAAGGAATTTTGTTTCGGCATTCAAGATGCTTTTGAAAAGACGCTGCTTTAAACCGACCACATCGAATTGGTCGGGCACACTTTCGGGGCCGGCAGCGCTCAGGACAAAATCTATTAATCGATCTGCCGAATGTAGCCGTCCCCAGAGGTAATCATTTTCTCTCGCGTTTCGACTGAAGAAAGCACCGAAGTTTGAGAATTGTGTTCCCATGAGTGAAGCTATATTGGCTTCATCACGGATGGCGGTTGCGTCTTCAGGGCTGATACGATCAACCATGATTGCATCGTTTTCATTAAGGTCGACTGACTGTGTCAGCGGCAATGTCAGCACATCGTAAAAGGCAAAACCGATATACGACCGCAAAATATCGCGACGCAAATCCTCGTCGTTTATTTGTGCCGTGGCGGTTGCTATTGTTTGATCGTATTCGAGATCTAGTTCTTCAAGGCTCATACGCCCCGATAGATAGGGAAGAACAATGTCGACTACACCCGATGTCTCGGCACTTTGAATAGTATTTATGAGATGATCGGTAAGAGGTTTGGGCCGCCAGTGGTCTTTTAGTTTGTCGATACAGGTATAAAGCGTTTTTTTGATCCGATCAATTTGACTGATAAGAGCTGCGTCGCCAGCAGAGAATTTTCTGGTACTGTAAATTTCGTTGATGCGCATAATGACGAATCGCATTCTCCGAATACGAAAATCGACATCATAACTTCTTAAGAAATTCACCAGGGATGGCCGGTCCATTGAGCTACTTGGATCGTTGTCATCATCGGACCAAATATTGTGCAGCGACGCCCAATCCAATACGGATTGCAACTCCGTTTCGCCGCGCAAATCCAGCTCATGTAGTTGAAGCGTCGCTTGGATATGATTGGTCAGGCTTTCAAAAAGATAAAATGTCTTGAGATGGATGTAATTGGCGTAGGCATAGTCAGCATGTTGAGCGGCTGACGCACTGGCTTGCTCGCGGCACGAAGCAAGTAAGGCGGCACTGAGCTTGTTGATATCCGCGCTGACAATGAGCGGATCAACGATTGCATCGACGCTGCCTTTGAGCGAAGAGATTACGGATTTGAGGCGGCGAATCCGCTTATTGTGTTCGCTGATTGACGCCAATTCATCCCGAATGGGTTCATTGCGTGGAATTTCAGCAACAGATGCCAAGATGGTAGCGAAAAATCCTGCTTCTTGCTGGGGTCGTTCGCTGTCTACAAATTCTGGCGCTGGGTCGATATAGATAATCCGGCGATCAACCTCGCGGTGAGCGGGGCGTTCGAATAACGCCTTGATGACATCGCCAAAGGGTTTGTTGTTGACCACGCCACCGTCGACGAATGCGGCTTCCTCAAGTTCATCCATATTGTTGTATTTTCGAGCGAAGTTTTGTTTGAGAAATTTTTTCCGCGCAGGCCATTGCTTGTTATGTCGTTCCAGCGCTGAGGTGACATCGGATAATTTTGTGTGCGGAAATGCGCCTGGAAAAGAAGAGGTTGCTCTGGCACCGAACGCTAGACCAGGCAGATTATCATCATCGAAGTCGCTGATAATTTGACCGCCTTCTTGCTGTGACCGCCTATAGGATAGGGTTGTTCGGTGTTCGCGTTCGTTAATCTGTATAGGGTCGTGAAGATCGATGACCTGCTTTCGTCCGTAAAAGTTGGTCAGACTTATAAAGAGATCAAGTTGCTGGCCGGGAGGCATGAGTGTTTTGTCGGCATCGGTTACGCCCATCGATTCACAGGCATCCAGCATCCAATCCAACATATGTTCCCCGGAAAATGGTGGTTCAAACCATCGAGACCTTAAAAATATAGCGAGTTTTCGCCGTGTTTCTGCATTTGGGATCAGTTGATGAAAGCGACGCCAATTCATGAGCCAGAGGAATGGATAGAGATAGAATTTGCTCCACCTCCCGGCGATAGTGTCGGCGTCCATGAGATGAGTAACGTCGGCAAGCTCGAGCCACATTTTGCGTTGGTCATCGATGCTTAAATCATGGGCGAGCGCGCGGGCCAGGAAAACACCATTGATACCACCAGCCGAAGCGCCGGCGATGCCG
>JAJFIN010000237.1 GCA_021774955.1 Alphaproteobacteria bacterium
TACGTTCGCGCCCGTCACGAACAATAACCGCACCATCGGCGGTGATTTCATAGATGAGGCCGCTATCCTGTAGCAACACCTCCAAAGCGCGGGTCTTGTCATATTTCCCGATCAGTTCGTGGGCCTGAACGTCTTTCAGGGCATCAAAGGGATAAGAAAGGTGAACGCCGGCTTGTTCCGCATAAAGCTCTAATGCTGAGGTCGCCTTTTGCGCCGGAATTTCAAATCGAACCATTTTGTTTTTTGCTGGCCCGTTCTGATCGTTCTTTGCAGGCTCGTTCTGCGCCAGCGCTACCGGCGCTGCGACGGCCAGCATTGAGACCCCCAGTAATAATGCAGATGTAATATTTCTTAGCTTCGGACGCACCTCTCCCGTGCGCGGAATCACTCCACGTTCCAGCATAGCCGGTCTCCCCTTTTTTTGATTTTTAATTCGCCAGTTCATCCGGCGAGCATTGGTTACAAACCTAATTACAATCGAGGGTCCACATATCCGCTACTCGAGGGTGATTTTTTTGACTTACAACGGTATTTCTTCGCTGCGTAACGTCACAGTTCCCGGACTAGGTTGATTAACCGCCAACTGAAACGTCATTGAGAGCATTGCTAAAGTCTTGTCGATATCGTTTAACGGGAATGTTCCACCGACGCGGATATCTGCGGTTTTCAGATCGACGATGATAATCCTTTTGGTCGTGTGCTGGCTCACCTCTGCGATAACCTCGGCCATAGTTTCGTCCTGAAAAATCAACACGCCTTGCCGCCACGCAAGTTCACGGGTGATTGCGCCGACGCCAACATCTTCCACTTTGGAAATTTGGTTGTTGACCATCGCCACCTTTTGCCCGACCGAGACGGATACAGATAACGATGTAGCGATGTTTTTACTTTTACCTTGTGATTGTGCGTGCGCAGGAACGGTGTCAGGCGCGACTTCAACCACGCCTTCCGTCACAACAACTTCGAGTAGATTATCGCGAAGTGAAATGTTAAATGTGGTGCCAACGGCTCGAACACTACCATTCCTTGTCGTGACAACAAAAGGGCGTTCCTTGTCGGCAGCAACATCAAAATGAGCCTCGCCGCGCAGCAAACGAATAGCTCGAATACTGTCCGAATTCCTCACTTCTATCCCCGTGTTGGTATTGAGTTCGATGACTGAACCGCCCTCCAGGGTAACGGTCAGCCGTTCCCCAACCGCTGTTTGGTACGCCTGCACATCCGGCCCTGCGACAAGTCGCCACAATCCTACAATGACGATCATTAGCGCCACCGATGCCGCTACCGCAGGCCACCATTTGCTTTGCTTTCTTTTTTCCGGCGTCGGTCGATTATAGGAGAGTTTCTCGCCTTCCGATTTTTGAAGCTGCCGCAGAGAATCCGATTTTCGCCAAACGTTTTCTAGCTGCTCGAATCGTTGCTGGTGGCGCGGATCACGCTCCTGCCAGTCTTTGAACGCGCGCCGCTCAACCTCGGAAATGGTGTTTGAATCCAACCGGATCAGCCAGTAGCGTGCATCCTCGTCGATTGATCCCCGGCTTTTGAAGGGAATGATTTCAGCCATCGTCAACTTCTGATATGCCATTAAGGTTGGCCTCATAATAAGCGGTGACGAGCTTAATGCCTTTTCGCAAATGTTTTTCTACCGTGCTTACGGCGATACCCATATTTTCGGCAATCTCCAAATGTGAGAGATCATGAATTTTCCGCAAGGTGTAAACACGTCTGCACTTCTCTGGAAGTATATTGATTGCGTCACAAAGGACTTGAAACTCTTCGCGTGAAATGACTTGTTCTTCGGCACTGGGACTGTCGTCGTGCAGACCTAAAAATTCAAAGTCGGCAACCGGATCGGTGGCAATTTTACTAGTTCGTTTGTACGCGTTAATGGCGAGACGGCGCCCCGTAAGGAACATTAAATTGCGTGGCGAGCGGTCTTCGTCAACGCCGTTCTTGCATATTCGTAGAAAGGTATCCTGAACCAGATCTTCGGCGTCATGCGACGAGCCTACCATGGGCTTCAAATAGTTTGCTAAAACCGTTCGATACCGAGTGTAAAGATCACTTAGAACTTTGGTGTCTTTGCGCCTACCTTCCAGCGCTTCGTTCACAAGGCCGTCCGTCAAGCCCGGATTGTCTGGCCCTTTCAACTGCAAAGAGCGATGTTTTTGTCAGCCTGGGCTTGTAAAAACATCTCACCAATATTTTCGAAAATATAGCACCGTTGCATTGTTAACCTACCCTGATCGCCGGTGTTCTTAGGTGCTTGTCGTCGGCGACTTGTCCTTAGAATGACGTCAATAGGTATTAATAATACAGCTTTCTGATTAATAATACAAGTATTACTTACTTTTCACGCTAGCGACCGTCATTCAAACTGCCGATATGAAACTAAAAAAAGCAGTTGGACTTCGCATAAGGGATACCCGCACGCGCGTAGGCTTGACGCAACAAAAGCTCAGTGACGAGATTGAGAGATCCGTTGAAACAATAAGATCAATAGAACGTGGTGCGACCGCACCGGGCTTTGAAACACTTGAGCGGTTGAGCAAGACTTTCGGTGTGCCAGTGCGCGATTTTTTTGATTTCGGCGGTGCTGACGCCAGCATCAATTCCAGACGTTTGCAATTGATGGGCACGTTGCTGGATGCCGTGCCGCAACTAGACGATGATGGCCTTGAGCTTGCCGTAAAAATGCTTGAGACATTGGTTCAGCAGCGAAGTGCATCGAATCATGAGTCGGATTCTTAATTAGGTTTTTAAACGTGTTGAACCGGCTAGCTGGCAACTTCTGCAATAGACTGTCTTTTGAGATTGCATCCGTCGCTTGAGTCCTCATCCGTTCGTCAGAGTCAGCCTGATCCAACCAATCCCGCCAATGCTCTGATCTAATTAGCAATTTTTCGCACTCAGCTTCGCTGATGCACCCTGAAACAATTCCCTCAGATAAATTCCCTATGCCGCTTAGCATCATTTCTCGAACTTCCTGCGACCCTATAATGCAGGAGTCTAAATCTGGTACAATAAATTGAATCAATGATCGCGCCATTGAGGCCGAAGGGTTCCCCATATTCAGGCCAAGTGCATTTATCGACTGGCTGGACCAGTTGGATTGAAGCTATTCATATTACCTTCAGCCCCAAGACATCAACCATGGCGTCAAAATCCCGATCGCTATGCAAAAGCGTGTGGTCATTCTCGACGCAGAAGGTTGCGATCAGAACATCGATGGTTTTCCTGACGGTGATGCCCCGTTTCCTTAATGTACGGTAATTCACGGCACTATGGACCGCGATGTCCCGACCAACCATTGGCGTGAAGATGAGGTGGTCGAGAGCGGCTTTGGCACGCAGGAAATCCCTATCATGGCGGAAACCTTGCAAAACCTCGGTCATGATCAGATCACCGATAAGAAGCGGCTCGGTTCCAAGCAATTCATCGTGAAGATCTGTTTCGCGGGTTTTTTTGCCATTAAAATAATCGATCCAAACCGAGGAAT
>JAJFIN010000238.1 GCA_021774955.1 Alphaproteobacteria bacterium
ACTTTCAATCTCATTGTAGGTGTAAGGAATGAGGTGCGCGCGTTCTTCTGTCAGCGTCCCAGATTTTACCGGTGTGCACCAAGGCGCCGCACCGTGATAGGCATTCTTGGCCACCAATATCTTACTTCGTCTGGTGCCCGCACGTGCCAGTGTCACGCATATGGTGGTCGCATCGGTGCCATTCTTGGCAAAGAGTGCCCAATCTGCATGCGTAACTTTTCTAGTCAGTCGCTCGGCAAGATCGACAATACGTGCGGTTGGACCGGTGGCAGTATCACACAAAGCGCGCTGGTTTGCGGCGGCCGCTTCGACGACAGGATCTTTGTAGCCAAGAATATTGGTTCCATAAGCGCACATGTAATCGATGTATTCTTTGCCATCGACATCCCATAGGTGACAGCCCAGCGATCGCTCAAAGAATTGTGGAAATTCGGCAGGCAGATTTGCCGCCGATTGATGTCCATACATTCCACCGGGAATAACTTTTATGGCGCGTTCTTTGAGTGATCTGGCAATTGGATTTTCACTCATTGTTTTCTCCGATGGTTTGGTTGTGTCATGTGAGGTTAGAAGGAACACCTTGACCAGGCAACCTTTAGCGTTTTCAGTCAAACCACGTGAATATTGGAGAGTGAGTATTTCTTAGTGGAAGTTGATGCCATTATTGTCGGTGCCGGAGTGATCGGGCTTGCTGTTGCGAGAGCTCTTGCGCAGGCGGGACACGAGGTCATCGTGCTTGAGCGAAACCGGATGATCGGTGCTGAAACATCCGCGCGAAATTCGGAAGTCATTCATGCTGGCATTTATTATCCGCGTTCAAGTCTCAAAGCTGAACTGTGCGTGAGAGGGCGCTCGCAGCTGCTTGATTATTGCGCCGACCATAATGTCCCGTTCAACTTGTGCGGTAAGATCATTGTAGCGTTGACGGAAAATCAAGAACAAGGATTGGAAGTCTTTGCCAAGCGTGGGACCGAAAACGGTGTTGAAAACCTCGCACCTCTAACGCAGAACCAACTCGCGGAACTGGAGCCGGAACTGGAAGGCCGGGCCGGGTTGTGGTCGCCCTCAACCGGGATCCTTGATACCCATACCTATTTACAAGCGTTGCTCGGCGACCTTGAAGACGGGGGCGGACGGGTCGCGTTCAATGCAAAGTTCCATCAAGCCCAAATTGAACCAGATGGGTTTACAATTCATGTGGAAACCGACGGTGAAAACTATCCACTCAAAACGCGTATGCTGATCAACGCCGCTGGTCTTTGGGCGCGTGACATCGCACTTTCTATCGATGGTCTTTCCAGCGCATTAGTGCCTGAAATACATTTTGCCAAGGGAAGTTACTTTTCATATTCTGGTCGTGTCCCGTTTAAGCGTCTTGTCTATCCAGTGCCGGATCCTGGCGGGTTGGGCGTGCATCTCACATTAGATCTGGCAGGCCAAGCGCGATTTGGCCCCGATGTCGAATGGCTCACCAATAGCAATCCAAACGAAATCGATTACCAGGTTAACCCCAAACATCAGGATCAGTTTTACCAGTACATCAAAACCTATTGGCCCGGCATCGACCTCAACAAACTGGCTCCAGGTTTCTCGGGTGTGCGTCCAAAGGTTGTTGGCTCTGGTGAAAAGCCGGGGGATTTTTCCATACGAGGACCCTCCGTGCACGGCGTCGAGGGATTGGTCAATCTCTTCGGTATTGAATCTCCAGGCTTGACCTCGTCACTCGCCATCGGTGATCAGGTGCGCAAAGAACTCAAAAGCTAGCTATGAGAGCTTTTGAGCATATCGTTGTACCGAAAGCATAGAGTGTATAGAATTAGCACAAGAGGATGTGCAAAACATCAAAGCGGAGTGGCCTGGATGGATCTTTCTTTCTCAAACGAAGACGATGAATTCCGTCTTAAGGTTCGACACTTCTTTGAGCACGAGTATCCGCGTGAGATCATTGAGAAACTCCGCCGAGGGTGTTCTCCCTCTAAGGAAGATTATCAAAAATCAGAGAGTGCACTCGCAAATCGTGGATGGCTGACCGTCAACTGGCCAAGCGAATATGGTGGTCCCGGATGGACACCCAACCAAAAGCACATCTTCGATGAAGAGTTAGAACGCGCAGGTGCATTAAACGTCGTGCCGATGGGCGTGATATATGTCGGTCCGGTGATTTACACCTTTGGTAGCGAAGAGCAGAAAGAGCGTTGGCTGCCAGGAATTTCGAACAGCACAACCTTTTGGGCGCAAGGTTATTCAGAACCAGAATCCGGATCTGACCTCGCTTCGCTACAATGCAGCGCAAAGCTTGAGGACGACACCTACACGGTCAATGGCAGCAAGATATGGACGAGCCTCGGGCAGATGGCCGACTGGATCTTTTGTCTTGTGAGAACCGATAATTCTGGTCGGAAACAGGAGGGCATTACCTTTCTGTGTTTTGATATGATGTCTCCGGGCATCCAAGTGCATCCGATCATTACAATCGACGGCAAGCATGCATTGAACCGGATCGACTTTACCGATGTGAAAGTACCCGTTGACGGTCGCATCGGTGAGGAAGGCAAAGGTTGGACCTATGCCAATTACCTCCTGGGTCACGAGCGCACATCCTATGCTCACGTCACAGGAAAAAGACGGCAACTCGAAGCAATACGAAAAACCGCAACTGACATGAGCAGCTATGGCAGTGACTTGTTGCAAGAGCCGGGCTTCGTGCAATCTCTTGCTGAACTGGAATGTCGTCTCGCCGCGCTCGAGATCACCGTCCTGCGGACGCTGGCATCAGTCGCAGATGGGGGAGCGCCAGGTGAGGAATCGTCTATCCTGAAAGTTATTGCAACAGAACTTGCCCAAGACATTACCGAATTTGATATGAAGGTTTTTGGCTCCTATGCCGCGCCACGGTTCCCAGATTCAACGCTCCCTGACAACTTTGGCAATCTGAGTGTTCCGCCAGGTGCTGCACCTGCCATGGCAACTTATCTTGGTACCCGCGCCCAATCTATCTATGGGGGCACCAACGAAATTCAAAAGAACATCATTGCCAAGCGTATATTGGGATTGTGAATGTCACATCAGTTCGAAGAAACGTTATGAATAA
>JAJFIN010000239.1 GCA_021774955.1 Alphaproteobacteria bacterium
ATAGGCCAACATCTTTTCAATGAGGTCAATGCCGGCTTCGACCATCGGGACGGTTGCGCTCATGCCTTTATTGATTGTTTTCATGTCGAACCCAGCCGAGAAAATACCCTCTCTTCCGGTCAGGACGAGCACGTCGCAATCGTCTTTTAAGGCGTCTAGCCGCGCGGCGAGTTCTTCCAACATTTCCTTGGACATGACGTTGACCTTGCCGTCATCCATAGTAATCCACGCCACATTATCGATCACTTCAACTGTTGTTCTTATTTTTTTAGTCATGATCATATCATCCATTCTAAATTAGACTAATCACCATATTATAATGATTGGTCTATTTACGGTCAAGATGACTTGGACCCGCTGCGATTTAATAACTCTTAGCGATATTCAAGATCGGTTTCGTCGATTGATGCACGCGCGCAAGAATGAGCGCGCCCTCCATGGCCGCGATGAGTGATTGCGCCATTTGTTTTGCTTCCCTTTTAGGCACGCCCGATTTGACAAAGACATCGGTAATAATGGCGGTCCAATTGTCGATCACCTGAACACCCTTTTCCGTCAGCGCTGGCGATTGTGGCGCGGTCTCCAACATCGTCGTGGCAATCGGGCAGCCGGACCGAAACTCAGATTCTTCCATCCACCCCGCCATGGTTTTGCAATAAGCCCTAACAAAGGTTTTGACATTCGAATGTCGATGGGCATGCGCACTGAGCATATCGCCAATGAGGCACCCAGCCATTTCAACCGCCGCCTCCGCCAATTGTTCTTTGCCCGACGGGAAATAATGATAAAGCGATCCCTTCGGAGCGCCGCTCTCAGACAGGATCTGTTGCAAGCCCGTCGACGCATAGCCTTGCCGCCGAAACAGGCTCATTGCCGTACGGATCAAATTCTCTCTATGCAAAGCAGTATTAGCCATCACCGCACATTATCGAAATTATATAGACCAGTCTATTATTATCACCGGTGTGAGCAATGGTCTAAAATTCCAACTGCGTAAAAAATACACGAAACAACTCTAACACCCCAAGTGTCACCCCGGACAAATGAGCAACGCGAATGCAATCCGGGGTCCGGAGCCATATACCAAACTCCCACTGAACCCATTTTCCGCATCAAGTGCGGTATGACGGAAAACTCACAATGTAAGTATTTATCCGGACAGGGTGTAACTACAGACACAAGTTATTTAGTCAAACGAGGGTTCAAGATATAAGCTACGATAAGGTCTACCCTAAACGCCTGGACTCGCTCGTCAAATCGGATCAACTTCTTGCCCCAACCCACCCTCAACACGCTCGCCGCCAACATCGTGCACTTCGCCCGCACCTTGCGCGCAGCCGGATTGCCGGTGGGCACAGCGCAGGTCATAAACGCACTTGAGGCAGCCCAAGCGTCGGGTCTTAAAAACCGCGAGGATTTTTATTGGAGCTTGCATGCACCGCTCACCCGCCGCCAGGAGGATCACGCGCTGTTCGATCAGGCTTTTGCATTATGTTGGCGCAATCCCAAATTACTCGAGCGCGCGCGTGGCATAGATCTGTCAGAGGCGCTCGCGGGCGACACGGGCCCACCGCAAGAAACAGACGTACCAGAGCATACTACAACACCAGGCAGCAGACGTTTGATTGAAGCCCTTGCCGCCAGCACCAATACTGAAGTTCAATCGACCCAAGAAATCCGCAAAGGCACCTACTCTCTCACCGAAGGCCTGGCGACCAAAGACTTCGAGCAAATGAGTACGGAGGAAATGGCTGAAGCGCACCGCGCTGTCGAGAGACTAGTGCTCGACCTCCCGCGCCTGCCCACGCGGCGCTTGAAACCCCACCCAGGCGGCAAAGCCATTAATCGCCGGGCAAGCTTTCGCGCCGCGCTCCGGCCGGGTGGCGACCTCCTTCTCCTCAAACGCGCCATGCCTAAAAAGACCCCACCACCGATTGTCGCACTCTGTGATATCTCTGGTTCCATGGCCGCTTATTCGCGTGTGCTACTGCTTTTCCTCCATGCCCTCAGCCTACGCCAACCGAACGTCCACTCTTTCACTTTCGGCACGCGCCTCACCAATATCACTCGCAGCCTCAAACAACGCGATGCCGACGAGGCGCTTGCCTTGATTGGTCATCAGATCACGGATTGGTCGGGTGGCACCCGCATCGGTAAAACCATCGAGACCTTTAACCGCGAATGGTCGCGCCGCGTCCTGCCGAGCAATGCCACACTTCTGTTCATCTCCGATGGCATCGATCGCGACGCTGGCGAGGGCCTCGACCATGCCATGGACCGACTGTCGCATTCCTGTCGACGGTTGATCTGGCTCAATCCCCTTCTGCGCTACGATAAATTCGCGCCCAAAGCGGCGGGCATCCGCGCTATCTTGCCTCATGTTGACGAATTGCGCCCGATCCATAATCTCCAGTCTATAATGGACCTAACCCGCGCGCTGACTGCGCCCGACGCGGGTCGTGATCAAATGAAATGGAAAGCCGCTTCATGAGCGAGACAAAAAAAAGCGACACACTAGGGACCGATGAGCGTGTGCTTGAAATAGCTGAGGAATGGTTGGCAGACAGCAAAAAGGTAGCGCTGGCAACCGTCGTCGCCACTTGGGGCTCAGCGCCAAGACCCGTCGGGTCCCATTTGGCCGTCGATGAAGACGCACGTTTTGTTGGCTCGGTCTCGGGCGGCTGCATCGAAGGCGCTGTCGTGCACGAAGCGCTTGATGCTATTGCTGAAGACAAAGCGCGGCTCATTGAATTCGGCGTCAGCAATGACCAAGCTTGGGAGGTGGGTCTGGCTTGTGGCGGCACCATCAAAATTTATGTCGAGCCGGTGGGTGCATGAAACGGCTAACGCTCAATAGTATTCTTAAATCTCGCGCGCACAAACAAGCCGTCGTGCGCGCCGTCGGTTTGACGAGCCACAAAGAGGTTTTGATCGATCCGCTAGCAGACGATTGTCCTGAAGCTTTTCGCGATGCGGCCCAAGCCGCCATGATGAGCGACAAATCCGGCGTTCATGCTATCGAAGGTGAGGATTATTTTCTCAATGTCTTCAATCCGCCTCTGCGATTAATCATTGTTGGCGCGGTTCATATCGCCCAACCGCTGGCGAGCATGGCTCAGCTTGCCGGTTATGACCTTACTATTATTGATCCACGTGAGTCCTTTGCCAGCCCAGAACGTTTTCCCGATATGGCGATCTCTCACGATTGGCCCGACGAAGCGGTCAAGGCTTTTGGGCCAGACCATCGCACCAGCATTGTTACGCTCACTCACGACCCAAAGATCGACGACCCGGCACTCCAGGCCGCACTGAACTCCCCGTGCTTTTATATTGGCGCCCTCGGCAGCAATAAAACGCACAAAGCGCGATTGGATCGCCTGCGCGAAGCCGGGTTCACCGACGAGCAGATGTCACGCATTAACGGCCCTGTCGGCCTCGACATCGGCGCAAAGTGTCCCGCTGAAATTGCCATATCGATCATGGCCCAGATGACTGAGGCGCTTCGCAAGGGTACAAAATCATGATCTTCGCAGACCTCCCCCTCGAGCAGGCTGAAGGCGCGATCCTTGCACACCGTGTAGCCACACCAGATCGGGTGTTTAAAAAAGGTTATCGTCTGTCAACGGAAGATATTACGGCATTAAGAAATGCTGACATAAGGCATGTTCTCGCGGCAAAGCTTGAACCGGGTGACATGCACGAAGATGAAGCCGCCGCCCAAATCGCCAACGCCTTGAATAGCGACACTGTGGATATCGCCAGCGCTTTTACTGGCCGCGCCAACATCTACGCCGGGGAAAACGGTCTCATTACTTTTGACTCCGCACTAATCGACCGTCTCAACGACATTGAAGAGGGTCTGACCATCGCAACGCTCGCGCCCTTTACCAAAGTAAACGCGCGCCAGCTGATCGCAACGATCAAGATCAT
>JAJFIN010000240.1 GCA_021774955.1 Alphaproteobacteria bacterium
CATCGAGCGAATACCGCCGCCCAGCTGAACCGGTATTGTAACCTGGGTTAAAATGTTATCAACCGCCGCTGCGTTGACCGGCACGCCTTCAAAGGCCCCGTTTAAGTCAACCAGGTGGAGATATTCAAAACCCAGGTCTTCAAACTCTTTGGCTTGGGCTGCTGGACTATCATTAAAAACGGTGGCTTGATCCATATCCCCTTTGACGAGGCGGACACATTGGCCGTCTTTCAGATCAATTGCCGGGAAAAGTATCATGTCTTGCAGTCTCGTTTCATCTTCATCTGGTTAGGGACGCCATTCCAAGAAATTACCAATGAGTTCAAGGCCGGCTCTTTGGCTTTTCTCTGGATGGAACTGTGTGCCGATCATATTGTCGCGCCCGATGATGGCGGTGATCTCACCGCCATAATCGGTCGTCGCTAGAATTTGTTCCGGGTCACTCACCTGCATGGCAAATGAATGGACAAAATACGTCTCTGCCTTTTGCCCGCTCAAGCTATTCAATACCGGGTGGGATGTCGCAGAGATGGATAGATCGTTCCAGCCCATATGTGGGATTTTAAGCGTTTCATCAGCCGGGTTGATCTTACCGACGGCGCCGGAAATCCAGCCTAGGCCTTGGTGACGGCCATTTTCAAGCCCTTCATCGGCCATCAGCTGCATACCGACACAGATGCCCAGAAAGGGCCGCGCCTTGACCGTTACGATCTCATTGAGCGCGTCGATCATCCCTGGAAGCGCCTCCAATCCTGCCCGGCAATCGCCAAAAGCGCCGACCCCGGGCAGAACAATGTGGTCTGCCGCCCTGACCTGATCGGGCTTGTCGGTTACCAGAATCTCGTCCGAACCACCGCGCTCACGCGCCATCCGCTCAAAGGCTTTGGCCGCTGAACGCAGGTTGCCGGACCCATAATCAATGATGGCGACACTCATGATTGGTGCTCATCCTGGTACGAATAGAAAGTGGGCATCTACTTGATGGACTGGTTATCGAGGGCGGTCGGCCTTCGAAAGTCGCAAGTCCAATATCGTCTTTAGCCTGGGTTTGCCAGACTTGGTTTGTTCAGACGGTTCTTCCGTTGTGATTTCTGCCAATATTTCAGGTACGTCGCGGGACGGGTCTGAGGTCACCAATGATGGTTCTTGGTCTCGATGATAGGCGGGTGTTTCGGCAAAGGGCTTATCGCTCACGCCCAGAAAACCGGCCTTTGTGGCGCGATCCAGGGCAATGGCTTCAACCGGAGAAAGGGTTGGTTCACGCACAATTGGCTCTGTGGATTCTGCGCGCTCTGTGCGCTTTGGCTTTGAAGATTTCGGCTTAGGCGGTTTGGGTGCTGATGAGGCGGGAGCGGAAGGCGGCTCCGTGTTTATGATCGGTGCTTCATCTTGTTCTGCAAAAAAACGACGCTCGGCGCGCACCAAGGTAAAGCCGCTGACCACATCTTGAAGTTCATAGCCGTCGCGGTTTAAGAAAAACCGCCGCACATCATTGGCCTCAAAGGCAATGAGCAGGTGAATGCCAACACCAATGGCCCAGACAATAGGCTCGGCAGGCGCCAGAAAAATATATGCCGCTGCCAGCAAAGCCATGGCCGCAACATACCCCAAAAGAGCCAAATATTCGCGGTGATAGATCAACCATAGACCGGGAATAAGAAAAGCAATCCAGGCAAAGCCTTCGCGCACGAGGACGGTGCGATCATCTTCATCGGGGAGGTCATAATTTTGATGAACGGTGTAAAATGCCATGTTTCTCACTCAACCAGAAAATTGACAAAAGCGCCAGGATTAGTCGCCCAAAACGCCTTTGGTTGACGGGATCTGATCGGCCTGACGGGGATCGATTTCGACCGCCTGGCGAAGGGCGCGCGCCAACGCTTTATAACAAGATTCTGCGATGTGATGATTGTTATCGCCATAAAGCGTTTCCACATGGAGCGTTATTCCCGCTGCTTGGGCAAAGGCCTGGAACCATTCCTTGAACAGTTCGGTATCCAACTCCCCCAATTTTGGCCTAGAAAACGTTACTTTCCAAATAAGATAGGGACGATTTGAGACATCGAGCGCGACGCGGGTACAGGTTTCGTCCATCGGGATCTCGACCGAAGCAAAACGCCTGATGCCTTTTAAATCGCCCAACGCCTTGGCCACGGCCTGGCCAATGACAATGCCGGTGTCCTCGACGGTGTGGTGATAATCGATGTGGAGATCGCCTTGCGCGCGGACTTTGAGATCGATGAGCGAATGTTTAGAGAAAGCCTCAAGCATGTGATCCAGGAAGCCAATGCCGGTATCGACATCGTATTCACCGGTACCATCAAGATCGACGGCCACCAAAATTTCGGTCTCGCGGGTTTTCCGTTCTACAGTCGCGGTGCGCATTGCGCTTTCTCCAGTTGAGGCTTTTTCGAGCCTCCTAATTATCAGCAATTTCCTCGAATGCCCGGGTTGTAGCAAGTTCTTCGCAATATCGCTACATCTGCGGCTTGACCGACGAGGCACAGGACGCCACATAAGGGGCTCATCGGCGGTCCCGGAGCGATCCATGGGAACCGCAACCGGAACAATCACATGTTCTCATAGGATAAAAAGGTCAGAAAACGGTGAATAAAGCTTCTTCTGAAAGCCCGCTGTGGCATGGCACCACGATCTTGTCTGTGCGCAAGGGCAACAAGGTCGTCATTGCAGGCGATGGCCAGGTCAGCCTTGGTCAAACCGTCATCAAGGGCAATGCCCGTAAAGTTCGGCGCTTTACCAAGGGCGATGTCATCGCCGGATTTGCCGGCGCGACGGCCGACGCCTTGACGTTGTTTGAACGGCTTGAAGCCAAGCTTGAACAACATCCCGGCCAATTGACCCGGGCTTGCGTCGAGCTGGCCAAAGATTGGCGCATGGACCGCTATCTGCGCCGGCTGGAAGCCATGATGGCCGTGGCCGATAAAACTACTAGCCTGGTGATGACCGGGACCGGCGATGTTTTGGAGCCAGAGGATGGCTTGATCGCCATTGGATCCGGCGGGAATTTTGCCTTGGCTGCCGCGCGGGCCTTGGTCGATTCAGATCTCGATGCGGAAGCGCTGGCTCGTAAAGCGATGAAAATCGCCGCAGATATGTGCGTCTATACCAATGAAAACCTCACCGTCGAAACTCTGGAAACCAAAGGGTAAGG
>JAJFIN010000025.1 GCA_021774955.1 Alphaproteobacteria bacterium
AAAGACCCAGTATCAGAAACCGAGGTGCTCTCTTCACCAATCATTGCATCACCTCTGCGCGAAGAAATGGCCGCACCCCTCGGTGATGGCGCTTGCGCGATAGTGCTGCAAGCTGAAAGCGTTGCGACGGCGAAAAGCACCTCACCGCGCATCACCGGTGTTGGTCATGATCTCGCTCCGCATGCTCTTGGCGACCGGGATCTAACCAAGGCAGAAGGACTCAAAAGGGCCTGCGAGCGCGCTTATGGGTTAGCGGGTATCAAAAATCCTGCGGACGAAATTGATCTGGCAGAACCCTCCGCCATTTATCCTCATGAGGAAGATCTTTTTGTCCAAGCCGCTGGCCTTAATGGTCATACAAGCGTTTCCCCAACCGGCGGACTTTTTGGCGGGTACATTCCGGTCGCAGCTGGCCTCACGCGATTAATCGCGTCGGTTCGTCACCTTAAAGAAAACACAGATTGTCGTCGGGCTTTGGCTCACGGCGCCTGGGGTCCTGCAGGCCAAGGCCAAGCTGTGGTCATACTAGAGAGGGCCTCATCGTGAAACGCGTTGGCATTATCGGCACAGGCCAAACGAACCACACACGTATGCGCAATGACGTAAATCAGGCCGAGCTTGTGAGAGAAGCAAGTGCACTGGCATTGGCAGATGCCGATCTTGACCCTCACGAGATAGATGCCGTTGTCATTTCCAATATGGAACTTTTTGAAGGCCGGGCCTATCCGGAGCTTTGGGTTGGAGAAGGCGCGTTTGCAGCCGGCAAACCATGCATGAAAATAGCAACCGGTGGCACCTCTGGCACAAGCTCGTGCATCGCCGGATATCACCAGGTCGCGTCTGGTCTATTCGATACGATTCTGGTTGTCGGTTTTGAAAAACATTCTGAAGGTCACACCCAAGCAGGCATGGCACTGGTAGATCCGTTCTGGGATCGGGCAGTGGCTTCGGGCGCGCTTGGAAACTTCGCGCTCTCGATCTCGCAATATATGGCTGAACGCGGCGTCACTGAAGAACATGCCGCCAAGATCGCGGTTAAGGCGCGCCGTAATGGGTCACGCAATCCTCATGCTCATCTTCAAGACGCCGAGGCAACAATCGACAAGGTCCTCGGTTCAAAAATGCTGGCCCACCCCGTCCGACTGCTCGACATGTGTCCGCAATCTGACGGTGCTTGCGCCATCGTATTGGCAAGCGAAGACCGCGCCAACAGCCTGTGCGAACGACCGGCTTGGATCGCGGCCGCCGCCACGCGTCACCAGCAACCTTACATCGGCGATATCGACCGTCGGCTGATCACTATGGAAACGTTGCGCGACGCCGCACGGGAAGTCTACGCAAAGGCTGGCATCAACAATCCTCTGAAAGATTTTGATGTCGCGGAGATTTATGAACCAACGACCTATACAGAGCTTGCTTGGTATGAAGCGCTTGGCTTCTGCGCCGAGGGCGAAGCCGGTGCTCTAATTGACTCCGGTGAAACCGAAATCGGTGGT
The DNA here is from genome assembly GCA_021774955.1 of Alphaproteobacteria bacterium. Lineage (GTDB taxonomy): Bacteria > Pseudomonadota > Alphaproteobacteria > M2410 > M2410 > JAJFIN01. The sequence continues at coordinate 1,497 of JAJFIN010000025.1, forward strand.
GAACTTCCGGTCAATCCTTCCGGTGGTGTCCTTTGCGCCAATCCGGTCGGGGCAACCGGTGTTATTCGTGTCGCTGAAGCGGCAAAACAGATCCTAGGCCGTGCAGGTGACTACCAAATCGACAATGTCACGACAGCACTTGCCACCGGCTACGGGGTCTATGCCTGGGCTGACGCCATGGTCTTGCGAGGTACCGCATGAGCGAATTGCGCACCATCACCCACGAAATGGATCTCCGTTGGGAATATGCTTCTGGCTCTGCCATGGAGAAATTCTGCGCCGGCTTGTTAGAGCGCCGTATCGAAGCCTTGAAGTGCCCGGATTGCGCCCGCCGGTATCTGCCGCCGCGTCCCTTCTGCGGCAAGTGTAACACACGCCTGTCCGAATGGGTACCGGTCGCCGACGAAGGCGTACTTGAAGCTTGGACGGTTATGTATCTGCCCATTGTCGATGGGCGGTCCGGCGAAATGCGCGAAGCCCCATACGGCATGGGTCTCATTCGCTTGGATGGTGCCGACACAACTCTCAATCACTATTTAGTCGAAAATGATCCGGCCAATCTTAAAGTCGGTCAACGCGTCAAAGCGGTTTGGCGTGACGATTTACAAGGTGCCATGGACGACATCCTTCATTTCGAGGTGTTAAAATGATCCGTGCCGGGACAATCAAATTACCGTTTACCTTCGCTGTCGGAAAGGCTGCAAGTGCCGTCCTCTCTGCTCTTGAAGAGAAACAGGAAATCCTCGGGTCTCATTGCAAGAAATGTGATAGCGTTTTGGCCCCAGCAAGATCCTTTTGCCCTACTTGCGGCACGACGGAATTAACAAATTGGGTTCTGCCCACCAAGGGCGTGTTACAAGCCTGGACCGAAGTCCCAGGGCGCGGAGCCTTCGGTCTCATACTTTTAGATGGCGCTGACACCGCCATTCCTCATCACGTTTTGACACCGCCAGAACATCTAAAACACGGCACGCGCGTGATCGCTCGTTTTGGTCTCAATGCCAAAGATTCTAGTAAAGCAGAATTGTTGGGTTTTAAAATTTCGGAGGTTACTGAGTGACAATCCGCACCGAAATAGAACAAGGTGTTCTGCTCGTCACAATAGACAAACCTGAGGTTCGAAACGCACTCAGTGCTGAGATGCGGGGTCAGCTTATTGAAGTTTGGCGAGACTTCGCAATCAACGACAATGCCCGTGTCGCGATCCTAACCGGTGCCGGTGATAAATCGTTTTGCGCCGGAGCCGATCTCAGAGAGGTTGGTAATTATTACGCCTCAATGACGCCCATCGAGCGTCGCGAAGCGGGTGAACATGAACCGGGCCTAGGCGGGTTAACCCGCAATCTCGACCCGCGCAAGCCTGTTATTGCTGCCATCAACGGCCATTGTCTTGCCGGGGGATTGGAACTTGCACTGGCCTGCGACATTCGCATCGCTGTTGATCACGCCACGTTCGGACTGCCTGAAGTTAAGCGCGGCATCCTTCCCGGCGCAGGCGGCACGCAACGATTGCCGCGCGCGGTACCTTTTGGCATTGCGCTCGAAATGATCTTAACCGGCGCTCCAATCGATGCTGAAGCCGCCCTTCGCTGGGGCTTAATAAGTCACGTCACGCCACCTGAAAACCTACTTGATGAAGCAAAACGCATTGCCCGCCTCATTGCCGCAAACGGCCCTCTCGCCGTACGGGCAGCACGCGACGCCGCCTATCAGGGGCTCACATTAACGCTCGAAGAAGCCCTCCGCCTAGAACAATTTCACGCCGAGCCCATACGCCAAAGTGAAGACGCCAAAGAAGGCGTCCAGGCTTTTGTCGAAAAGCGGCCAGCGAATTTCAAAGGAAAATAGATCATGACTACCGAACATATCAAATGCACTCAAGAAGGCTCCATCCTTCGCGTCACTCTAAATCGTCCGGACATTCTAAACGCGCTCAACGCCGAAATGCTGAGCGAGATTTACCAGGCCGTGAGCGATGCCGGAGATAATAATTCCGTACGCGTTATATGTATCGATTCCGCAAGCGATAGAGCTTTCTCCGCTGGAATCGATGTGGCTTACGTCAAAGATATGGATGCCTTTGGCTCGCGCGGCATGGGACAATTATTGCACAAAGTGTTTCTTAAACTTAGAACGGTGAAGAAGCCCGTTGTCACGTCAATTGACGGGTTGTGTCTCGGTGCTGGCCTCGAACTCGCTCTTTCTTGCGATTTCATGATTTCGTCTGATCGCTCTCGCTTCGGCCTTCCGAATATCCATCGCGGCATCCCTGCGATTGTCGAAGCGGCAATTCTGCCCATTGCGGTCGGCATTCAAGGTACACGAGAGCTTTGCTATCTCGGCGAGTTTTGGAATGCCGAAAAAGCCGAACGGCGCGGCCTTGTCCAATCGGTTCATCCTGCCGACGAATTGGCGGGCAAGGTCCATGAATTATGCCAGACCCTCGCCAGTAAAAGCCCTTTCGCGCTCGAGACTCAAAAAGAGATCATCCACAAATGGATGACCACCGATCTTGAATCAGCCATCGACTTTTCGATCAACACGGTGGGCTTGAATTGGCTCACTCAAGATCAAAAAGAAGGCATGCAATCTTTCGTCGACAAGCGTGAAGCCAGTTTCAAAGGAGAATAGAGCTGTGACCAAAACCATCATTTGTTGCGCTCTTACCGGCGCCCAACAAGGTAAAGACGCCAATCCAGCCTTGCCCGAACAGCCGAGTGAGATTATTGAATCCGGATTGGCGGCCTGGCGTGCTGGCGCCTCCATCCTTCACCTTCACGCCCGCGATGCGCAAGGCAAAGCATCAAGCGATGTCGAAACATTCCGTGAAATCGTCTCTGGACTGAAGGAAGCCGGGTGCGAAGCGGTAATCAACCTCACAACCGGTGGTGCGGTCGCAGGCTTGCCGCTTGAAGACCGTATTCGTGTTGTCCCTGAACTGAAACCCGACATCGCATCCTACAGCGTCGGCGGCGGTAGCCTTCTGGGCCGCTATGACGAGGACGCGGGTGAATGGCGCGGTGACAGGTTTGTGCCCCTGTTCTCATCCCACCGCGAGCTTGAGCGTGTGGCAAAGATTTTCCAAGAGAACAATGTCAGGCCGGAACTCGAAATCTATCATTCCGGCATGCTCAACAATATTGCTGCCTTAAAGGAGCGCGGTGTCTTCGATGAGCCGCTGCTTGCCAATATTGTGATGGGCATCCCCGGTGAAACGACAAAAGCGACCGTCAAGAACCTTCTCTTTATGGTCGAAGGCCTACCACAAGGAACCGAATGGTTGGTTTCAGCTATTGGCGCGCGCAATCATTTCCGCATGCTGGGCGCTGTGGTCGCCATGGGCGGACACGTACGGGTTGGACTTGAAGACAACGTCTATATCGCGCCTGGCGAACTGGCAAAATCCAACGCCCAGATCGTCGAGAAGGCCGTCCGTATTCTGACGGATCTAGGTGTTGATATCGCTACACCCGCAGAAGCAAGAACAATATTAAAATTGACAAGGAGTTAGAAACATGACCCGAGAGAAAATCGCTATTGATGCATGGGCAACTTATGTAAGCCCGGAAGGGGCCACACGCTGGCCAGACGAATTCAAACATATCTTCAATAAGTACAAATCACCGAAGATCATGACGGAAGGACAGCCGGTCGAGAGCATGATTGCAGAGATGGATGCAGCCGGCGTCGACAAAATCATCCTGTCATCGTTCTATTACAAGGGCGATCCGGTGATGACCAATGAAGAGGTTTCAGCACTGGCCAAGGATTACCCAGATCGGTTTATTCCCGCCGGCACCGTCAATGTTCTAGACAAGCCGATGAAAGTCGCCGCCGATGTCGAATATCTCGTAAAAGAACTCGGCATGTGTTGCATCCGCTTAGAGCCTTACATGTACGGCGATGGCATGACCGGGCTTGCCCCAAACGACAAGCACTATTGGCCCGTTTACATGAAGTGCTCTGAACTTGGTGTTGCGGTCGCTTTGCAGGTTGGGCACACCGGCCCGCTCTTACCTTCAGAATGCGGACGACCCATTTATCTCGATGAGGTGGCGCTCGCCTTCCCCGACTTGACATTGATCGGCTGCCATTTAGGGCAACCGTGGCATGAAGAAATGATGACGCTCGCGTGGAAACACCCCAATGTCTATGTCGAAACGTCCGCGCGCGGGCCGCGTCAATGGCCGCAAAGCTTCATCGATTACACCAAATCATGGGGTCAAGATAAAGTCATATGGGCCACAGATTATCCGCTTCTTTCTTTCGACCGGACACTGACGGAATTGGAAGATCTCGGCATCTCCGATGAGATTTACCGAAAAGTCGTCCGCGATAACCTTGTTCGTGCTCTGAAATTGGACCTGTAAACGATGGCCGTCATAGATCTGCTTGCAAAGATTCCTTACGTCGTCTGGCACGAGATTGATGTGCTTGAAGAAGGTGCAAATGGCGTGCGGATGCGCCTAGAAGATCGCGCCGATGTCCAGAATTATGTTGGCACCCTACACGCCGGGGCCCTTTTTACCTTGGCAGAAACCGTAGCAGGTGTCGCTGCCGACCAAACCGCAAGCCCACAGAGCGCCTTCATTCTTCTGCGTGACGCCAACGTCAAATATACCCGCCGCGCGCAAGGCAATGTCGAGGCCAGCGCCACACCGGATGCAAGTAGTCTGGAAATCGTTAGCCAGCATTTTCAAACAGAAGGCAAAGCAGATCTCCCGATCGATGTTTCAATCACAGATGCAGACGCCAAAGTCGTTTTCGAAGGGCGGTTCAACTACGCATTAAGACCGAGGAAATCATGACAGATAAACTCTTGAAAAAACTCGACGATGGTATTTTGACCCTGACACTCAATCGACCAGACAAACTCAACGCCATCGATTTCGAACTCCTCGATGATCTCGTTGAAGCTTTTGATGACGCCAAGAAAAACAACGATGTCCGTGCGATCGTGCTCGCCGGTGAAGGTCGCATGTTTTGTGCCGGCGCCGATATCGGTCAAATGGTCGACCGCACACCGGCTGAATGGGAAGAGATTGTCGACCATTATCTCGATCCCGTGCGCGCCATCGCCAATATCGACAAACCCGTGATCACGCGCTGCCATGGCAATGTCGTCGGCGGCGGATTGGGCTTGGCTATCGCCAGCGATTTCAGAATTGCCGCTGAGGGCTCTCGCTATTGCGCGCCCTTCGTCAAACTAGCCCTCGCGGGATGCGATATGTCAGCGGGTTATTTTTTACCTCGACTGGTGGGCTTGGGGCCTGCCACCGATATGATGATGACAGGACGGTTTGTCGATGCCGAAGAAGCATTGCGTATCGGCCTCGTTTCGCGATTGGTGCCCGAAACGGAATTGGACAATGCGGTTTACGAACTGGCGCGATCTTTTGCTGACGGCCCGCCACGGACCCTTGCTTTTACCAAACGGGCCATCCGGCGCTCGCTGGAACATGACATGGAAACCGAATTCGACTACGAAACCTTCGTTCAAGTGCAATGCCTACAAAGCGATGACCACAAAGAAGGTGTGATGGCGTTTCAAGAAAAGCGGCCCGCATCCTTTAAGCGGTGATGAGAAACTATATGGATGATGTAGTAAGTTCTGAAGTGCTCGGCTGGAGCTCCGACCCTGTAACCCAAGCCTTTGGCATTGTGTGTGAACACTTCGATAAGGAGCACACAATATATGTGCTGAAAGCCGGAGAAGAACATTGCAACATGTTTGGCGTCGTACACGGAGCGATTCTATTTGCCATGGCGGACATAGGCATGGGATCGGCAATCGCAAAGTCTCTGTCCGTTCCTAAACGTGTCGCAGCCGTGTCTATCAACGCAAACTACATACGGCCAACCTTACCGGGACGTGTCGTTGCCGAATCTCGGATTATCCGCATCGGCCGTACAATTTCAAATCTTCAAACCGAAATACACACCGACGGCAAAGATATCTCAGCATTATTTACCGGCACTTTTCATACATCCGAATTAGAGAGCAATGCCCATGGCTGACCCAACCTTTGGAAGTGAAGAACTTCAATTTCAGGAAACCGTTCGAGCCTTTGTCGATAAAGAGGTCCTGCCGAATGCAACGGCTTGGGACTTAGAAGAAACGTATCCGCAAGAGCTGTTTAAAAAATTCGGCGAGCTTGGCTGGCTTGGGGTCTCGTTCCCAGAAAATTATGGTGGCTCGGGTGGCGGGTCTCTTATGTATGCCATTCTCTGCCGAGAGCTGGCACGCGGATCAGCCGCCATCTGTTTAGGTCTGTACGTTCACACGGCGCTTGCGGCTTCTGCCATTTTGCATTTGGGATCAGAAGAACAAAAGAAACGCTATCTGCCGCCGGCCATGAAAGGTGAAAAAGTGGGTTGCTGGGCCTACGCAGAACCGGGCGCCGGTGCCGATGTTTCGAGCGCATCTCTGAAAGCCACCCGCGACGGCAGCGATTACATTCTCAACGGCACCAAGATGTATATCACCAACTCGCCCTTCGCCGATTT
>JAJFIN010000241.1 GCA_021774955.1 Alphaproteobacteria bacterium
CATCCAGCAGATAGTTCGTACCCCCGTATCGCTGGCCAGCTTCAGCCTTTATTGTGCTGCGCGCAGTGGGGTCAAATTGCACACCCAATACCCAAAATGCGTCTGATGTACTGACTGAATTGGCTTGCGGATTGGTTGCCCGATCAAAACCACTGCGAGCCAGCAATTTTAGACTGGGTCGAATGCGATAAAAGACACTTGCCGTCGCATTCCAACGCTCAAAATTCTCGTCATCGGTGTTGCCATTGGCGCTCACCGACCACGTGAACGGGCGCCCGTCGTCGATCGACTTAAGAATTACCTCTCCTTGGTAGAGCGTATCGTCATCCAAAACCTGCATCGTCGTACCGACGTCCGGGTCACTGAAGCTGACGAATGATACGCTGGCATTGGTGTCAAGTTGCGAGGCTGCTCCCACTTCTGTCTGGTAATCAAATCCCAGAGATACCGTTCTGATTTGCGTGCGGTCTTGGGCGAATGTCCGTCCTAGTGCCGGGTTGGCGGAACTGCGGTTAACACCGCGCTCTTGGATACTGCCGAGGGCGGTTATCGTCAAATAGCCCGGGATCAATTGCATGTCGTTATTTGAGACCAGGCTTTGTCGAATACCGCTTAAGCTGCTGGCATCGCTATATTCGTCATAGGCGATGCTGTAGGCATTGTTGGTATTGAAGGAGCCTGACGAGCCGTTGAGGGTTAGCCCCAATATGCCGGTGGTAACATAAGATTCTTGTTCATTGGTCGAGGTCAGCAGAGCATTGTCGGTATAAGTCACCGAGGCGCCGGTCGTCACACCTAGATTAAGTGGTGCAGCACTCGACATAGCGCTGCCCAAGAACGACAGTGTCAGCGCCGTTGTTGCCAGCAATCCATTTTTTACCAGAGTCATCTTGACTTTTGCCCCTTGATTTTTTCCTGGGGTTGTCATTATGCCGCTCCATTATTGGCGATAATAGGCTCCATAGGCCCCATAATACTCATTATGCCGCCCGGTCCATTTGTTCAGGATAAACCCAATTTTTTCGGGGCAATCCAATAGGTTAAGCGCTTGCTTGACATGAGAGCCTGACGTTCCCGCCGTTTCTACGACCAAGGCCACCTGGCCTGCATAATAGGCCAAAGCGGCCGTTTCACTGCTCAAAAGAATCGGTGGTGTATCAATGACAATAACACGATCAGAGTAACGGGTGGCAATGTCGCTCATGAGCGTTTTCATATGCGGACTTGATATCAATTCTGTTGCCTGCTCGCCATATTGCCCTGATGGTAAAATTGACAGGTTCGGCACATTTGTTCGCACAAGTACGTCGGGAATTGTCAGTGAATCATCGACAATCAAATCAAGAAATCCCCGCTTTGCGGAAAACCCTAATTGCTTGGGGATGTCCTGCTTCATAACGTCGGCGTCAATTAAAAGAACATTCAGTCCCTTTTCAGATGCGATGCTCATCGCCAAATTGATGGCAACAAATGTTTTTCCTTCGCCGGGATTTGCACTGGTGACGAGAATGACATGATTCCTCGTCTGATAGTCCTCACTATTTTCAAACGCATTGAGAAGGAGCGGCCGCTTGATCGATCTCATTTCCTCGACGATGCGCGTGCGATCAGAGTCGGGCGTTACAAAACCAGCGTTCTTCAGCTTTTTCAAATTCAGTTCAGCGAAGTTCCGTGTACGTCTTGATTTTTCGTGCGAGTCTGATTTCTTAAGAAATCTTTTTGGAACCTCAATTTCTTCTTCAACAATTGGCGTATGTGCCTCATTAGAAGAGATGGGCTCTGATACTTGCGTTGCTGCGTTTCGCACCCGGCGCTCCTGCAGTCGCTCTATAACACTTTTTCCAGATTTGCCTTTTGTCATCGCTCCAACCTCACACGCCCAATCCGCCGAAAAAGCTTTTCAATGCATCCAGGCGTGGGATCAAAAGCATCGTGCCAATTACAAAGCCAACCGGTAAGACGGCAGCTGCCACGAAGGCCATTTTTTCCAGAGCCGAGCTGGCTTTACCGCTCAGAGTTTCTAAACGACCGATGGTGCCTAACACCGGCAGATCAAAGGTGCTTGAAAGCGCTTCTGATGACAAGAAATTGTCCTCAAGTTGAGCGCGCAAAAGAGCGGCTGCGCCACCGGCGCCAAATGCCATAAACAACACCGCACTTAAATAGATAATTCTGGGCGGACCCGAAGGCTCTGCGGCAACGCGAGGTGTTTCAACCATCCGAAAACGTACCGAATCTGTCTCGGTATCAACGGCACGACCCAATCTCGCAGATTCCAGTCTTTCCAATAGGGTTTCATATCGCACCTTGACGATATTGTAGTCCCTATTGAGGCTTGCCGCTTCGGCTTCAACCGCTGGCGCGATGCTTTGCATATTCAACAGCTTGTCGAGCTTCCTCTGCGTCGAATCGCGCAACCGTTCCAACCGCTGAACTTCTACCTTTGCAGCGGTTAATTCAGTTTGAGCTGTTTGATAGGCAGGATTTGGAACATCCGATGCCAGTCTGGGCGGTGCATCTTCTGATCCACTACCATTGCTACCATTGATGCGCTTGTAGCTTTCGGCCAATTGTTTAATTCTCAGGCGGGTCGCCACTACATCTGGATGTTCTTCTGTGTACTTCAGTAACATCTCGTCTAATTGGCTGTATAATTCCTGAATACGTTTTCCGGTCGATGTGGCCCCTGCAGGAGATGAATCGAGCGGGATAAATTCCTCGATCGAATCTAGTTGAGCCAATAAAACATTCTGACTGATGACCGCTTCTTCAATTTGATAATTGAGGTCGGCTAATCTGCCGCGGGATTCTTCTACGCGCTGAACAAAGCTCTTTGAAGAAAGGATGTCCATATTCTGAGCACGGAAGATTGCCAGTCGTTCTTCGGAAGCCTTTAGCCGCGCTTCATATTCATCGATTTTCGCCGCAAGAAACGATTCCGCTTCTACAATATCATCGCGATTCTGCCCCAGATTCCCTTCGATGAAGATTGTCATAAAGGCATGGACGATTTCTCTGGCCCGAACAGCATCTTCATCTATGTAGCTGATCTCAAAGACCGAACTTCCTTTGCTGCGGATAGTGACCCCGCTTCGTAGCATTTGCAGGATCTCACTGGTTTCTTGATCTGTTTCAGCATCAAGGTCGAGATCGACCATGCGCACGACTTGCTCAAGATTTGGGGTCGACAATAGAGTTTGCTGCATGATGCGCATTTGAGCGCCCGAGTTGGTACCGACCGCCAAACCCCTCATCAAAGGGGTTAAGGCGGTGTCCATGTCGACCCAAACTTGGGCTCTCGAGCTATATTGGTCGGGCATAGACAAGACAAAGCCTGAGCCCCCCGCTACTAAAAACCAGCAGATCGCGATGCCTAACCAGCGCCAACGCCAGGTGCGTTGGATCTGGATAGAAAGTTCAAGTAGAGCACTCTGCATTCATCATACTCGCGCGTTAACAACAACTCATCATATACTTCGAGAGCTTAAAAACGACTTACAGGAATGATAAGAACGTCACCCGGCACAAGCGCCACGTTTGCACTCACATCACCGCTTTTGATCAAATCGTTAAGACGCACCCGGTAGGTCGATTCTTCTCCCGCGACAGTCCGCATGAGAACCGCACGATTACCTGCAGCAAACTCCGTCAGACCTCCAACTTGAATAACCGCATCAAGCACTGTCATTCCTTGACGATAAGGAATTGCCGCAGGAGATAGCGCTTCTCCGACAATCCGGATTTGCTCGGCATAAGGACCGACAAAGCCAGTTACAATGACCGTCACATTGGGATTTTGGATGTATTTGCCGAGAATAGTTTCCAACTCATCACCAAGTTGTTTTGGTGTCCGGCCTGCAGCCATCAAGTCTTCAACCAACGGCACCGAGATCCGCCCATCTGGTCTGACCGGGATCTCGGTCGACAGGTCCGGATTACGCCATACAAAGATGCTCAACGCATCTCCGGCGCCAATGACATATTCACCATCATGGTTTGCAGATTTAAAGCTAACCGGCGCTTCAGGGTAACTCACCCCACATGCTGCCAGCAGCCCACCAAAAACTGCCCCAATCAACAAAGGCTTCAACAATGCTTTGATCGTCACCACTTCTAAGCTCCCTTTGGTTAAAGTGTTCGGCGCTCATGCCGAAAAACCCCAAGAATTACCCCACTCAATTTAGTCGCCAACATATGCTCGAACGCAAAGCGGCCTTGTTTCATTTTGGCGCAGTTAGGAAATGTCCGCCCTGAATATTTGTAATTCCCCATAACAAGTGCAAAACCTAGACCGTTTGCCGCCAAAACGGAAATCATCCCTTTGGAACCTTAACCCAATAAACCCCTCAGGTCTTTCGCCAAATATTGCACTAAACTTAACGACGTGCCCCGCAAGTTAGTCTACCTCTAATACCTTAATGGGCAAAGAAGAACTCAACAAATTCGCGCTGGATCGGGCGCTTTTGAACGCATTGTCACTGGAACCTCACACTGTGAGGGCACTTTTGAAGTTCAAAAACCAATAATCCGGTCCGATGTGGAGCTGCTGGTTTGCTCAGAAAATCCCTCAACCTTCGCGGAAAGAACGCCGAATTGTGTCTGTGGCAGGCTTAATGAGATAGTTCAACAAAGTACTCTCGCCGGTCACTATTACGACTTCAGCAGGCATCCCCGGGGTGAACTCAACATCTTCACCCATAGCCTCCAGAACAGATGGGGCGACTTCAACAATCGCCTGATAATAAGCTTCCCCAGTTACCTGATCTTGCAAGCGATCGGCCGAAACGTGCCGGACCACGCCCTCAATCCTAGACATATTGCGCTGAGCGAATGCCGAAAGGTGGACTTGAGCCACCAGACCAACGTGCACCACATCAATGTCCATGGGCGACACGCGGGCTTCGATCAGAAGCCTTTCTTCCATTGGCACAATATCCAAGATTGGCTGGCCGGCGCCAATGATGCCACCAGGCGTATGAAATCTTAGCTCCACCACAGTTCCCGATACAGGCGCGCTAATTTGAATTCGATCAAGAACATCGGTACTGGCGGCCAAGCGCTCACCGGCAGCCGTGAGTTCCAATTGTACCGTTGAAAGTTCTTGAGCGATCTCGTTTTGCAAAACGGTATCAGCAGCTATGAGTTCCAATTCTGCCTCGCCAATAGCTTGTTCCGTACGCGAAATCGCCGCCAAATTAGCGCCCCGCGTCGCCCCTATTTCAGCTTCTGTACGTTGCAGCCCCAAGAGCCTGGGGGCGCGCTCCAAACCTTTGTCGACCAATTGTTGAACACCGTTGATTTCCTTGGTGATCAACTCCAATTGCCGCGTCTGGCCATCAACCTGCGCGTTCAAGCCTTTGATTTCTTCTCTCAGTTGCCCGATGCGCTGGTTCAGCACTGCCTTTTTGTCAGCATGAGCGCGATTATGGGTCATAAGCAATTGACGTTGAGACTGCAGGATCTCGTAGGTCTCTTGATCTCTCGCTTCGCGCAACAACCAGTCGGGGAATTTGACATCCTCAGCACTGGATTGGAGCGCGGTCAGTCTCGATTGGCGGGCAGCGAGGGTGAAATATTGTGTGCGCATCAACTGGTAAGAGGCCCGCGCCATGGTGTCTTCTAACAACACAAGAGGCTGGCCGATTTCGATAACGCTGCCGTCTTCGACCAAGATTTTTTCAATAATCCCGCCCTCAAGATGTTGGACTGTCTTCCGACTGCCCTCTGGGCTCACAAAACCTGGGGCAATGGCAGCGCTGGACAAGGGGGCAAACGCCGCCCAACCACCGAAAAACAAGAAAAACACGCTGACCGAAACACCGCCTGCAATGACTTCTTTGCGGATCAAACGCGACAGTTCAAGACCTTCTTCCGAGGGCTCACTGCGTCCGAGGGATACGCCGGTATCTTTTGATTGTTTTAAAAGCTGAGAACCCCAGGAAATAATGTCTGGCAATGTTGATCCGGAGGAACGCGGCTCGTCCTGGCTTTGGGGTGTCGTTTCTTCTGAGCCTTCTTGATCGTCCGTCGGTTGATACTTGCGGGGGCGGCGCATGCCTTGGCTGATTGCCTCTTCCAAGCGATCACGCAAACTGCGCACACCCACATCGGCGCCGGAATCCGAACTTACCGGTTCGCCATCAGTCGGGGGCTCGGTGTCGGAAGATTCTAAATTGGCCATCACATCGTGAAAATATTCTTCGCCTTCATCCTGCTCCACCTTGGTCTTAAATGGATTTAGTCGGCGAATTGCTTTCCTTACGGATCTTTTATCTTGCTTTGCTGCCTTGCGGGTTGGATACCATTTAAGCATATTCTCTGGCTCCCCCTTCAACACGTTTCGCGCTTAGTTTTTTAATGACTTCCTCAGCGGGGCCGAACATTTGAACTTTACCCTCGATCAACACCATCAGTTTGTCGACATGGCTGACAATTGATGACCGGTGCGCAACCATGATAATAGTTGTGCCCTTTTGCCTTAGAAGATCGACGGTGCGCATGAGGGCTGCTTCACCCTCCTGATCAAGATTGGAATTGGGCTCATCCAAAACGAGCAGACACGGATCGCCGAACAAGGCACGGGCCAATCCAATGCGTTGGCGCTGCCCACCTGAAAGGGTGACACCGCCATCTCGTATTTGCGTGTCATAGCCATCAGGCAGTCTGAGAATAAGTTCATGAACGCCAGCAAGCTGAGCGGCTTTGATGACGCGTTCACTTTCTGGCTCACCCATACGTGCAATATTTTCGGCAACCGTGCCGTCAAACAAATCAACCGATTGCGGCAGGTAGCCAACATAGCGCCCAAAATCTACGCGGTCCCATTGGGCAACTTCTGCACCATCCAATCGAACGGTTCCCGCAGTGGGACACCAGACCCCGACCATTAGTCGGCATAAAGAGCTTTTCCCCGAGGCCGATGGACCGACGATCGCCATGGCCTCACCTGGCTCCAAAGCAAACGAAATGTTGGTGAGAATTGGCTTTCTGCCGCGTGGCGCGAGGAATGTCGCGCTCTCAGCGGTTAAACGACCTGTCGGCGCGCTGAGCGCCATGCGCTTGCCTTCTTCGGGCACGGTTTTCAAAATATTGTTCAGACGTTGATATGAACTGCGCGCGCTGGTGAAACCACGCCAAGCCCCGATGGCTTGCTCGATGGGAGCCAGCCCACGACCCAGCAAAATGGACGCCCCAATCATGCCGCCTGAGGTCAGTTGATTTTGCAATACCAAATAGGCGCCAATTGCCAGCACCCCGATCTGCAGAGCAAGCCGGATAAATTTAGTTGCGCCAGCCAGTTCAGCCGAGCGATCGCCCGAGGCGGTTTGGTGTCTCAAGACCTTATTGTTGGCTTTCGACCATCGGATCAACAGGTTGGGAAGCATGCCCATGGCCTGGACGACTTCAGAATGCTGAACGGTTTTATCAGCATGTTGAAATGCTGTGACTTGCGCTTCATTGGCTGCCGCCAGTGGCTTTCGGGTCAATTTTTCGTTCAGATAGGCCAAGGTGAATAAAACACCTGCGCCAAATGTTGCAAACAAGCCCAGGGCTGGATGCAATATCCAAATGATGATCAGAAAAACTGGAACCCAAGGGGCATCTATTATGGGCAGAATGCCTTGGCCTGAAATGTATGATCTCACCTGCGCCAGATCACGAAGTGGCTGGGCGCCGACATTATTGCCTTCTTGAGAAAGCTTCATGCTGGCTGACAAAATGGGTAGCGATAGCGACCGGTCGAGCCAAATACCAAGGCGGGTGAGAATACGCTGTCGGAACGTGTCCATCTGGCCGAGCACGACCAAAGCAACAATGGCAATCGCGGTAAGGACAAAAAGTGTTTCTGTGCGGCCACTGGTCAGCACGCGGTCAAACACCTGCATCATATAGATGGAGGAGACCAGCATAAGCAGATTAAAGAAGAAGCTAAAAACACCGACGGGGATAAACGCGCGACGCGCTTCAACCAGCGTTTTCTTCAATAAACTCGATGTCTCAGCGCTTTCAAAAGTCGAATCAGTCATGTGGCCTAAACTTAACGCAACAGGGGGATCCAGGCATGGGCTCTGTACTAACAGCTAACTGGTTTACTGAGCCTTAACCTTTGGTAACCTTTTGCTGCAAACTGAATCTATCAGGTGTTCTGAATAACAAATATTCGCAAAACGGGGACATGGGTGGCGGCGCGAACGATTATTACACTCAAAGTGATTCCCGCTATATTTGCCATAATATCAAATAAAGAGAAAGACCTTCCCGGCACAAAGGCTTGAATAAATTCAAGCCCCATACCCAGCAGGATAAGTCCCATCAGGCCGTAAATCCCTTTGCGAAAATCGCCCCATGCAAGTGCCCACAATCCCATCAAAACACAATAGGCCGTGAGATGACCGATTTTGTCGTTGCCAATATCGGTAATGGGTGGCGCCGGTGATATGGACAAATAGATGACAACGGCAAGGCATGCTGAAAAGAGGACGAGAAAAACCGTACGAAAAACGGGGACAAAGCCACCTATGCGGTTTTCGAGAGAGGCTGTCACGGATTTAAACTCCCATTTTGTGGCTACAGGGGCGATCCTGGCCAGAGGTCACAAAGCCGGGCCTGTGACCTCATTGTGGTATTAACACAGCAATAGCGAACACCGCCCCAATTTCAAAAAGGAAACCCAAACATTTGGCATCCATCCGGAAATTTCGGTTCTCTACATTTCCAAACAGAACCGCTTGACCGACGCCCGCTCTCGCCTATGCTGCGGCGCGCAGTAATGAAATAGAAAAGCAAAATCGGGGTCACACATGATGACGCGGAGTACAACGCAAACCGAAAACGCCAACACCAGCAGACATAATTGGGGCCGCGAAGAAGTTACTCACCTTTTCGACATGCCTTTCAGCGACCTAATATTCCAAGCTCAAACCATTCACCGCCAATTCTTTGACGCCAACCAAGTTCAAATGAGCACGCTATTGTCGATCAAGACCGGCGGGTGCGAGGAAGATTGTAAATATTGTAGTCAAAGCGCCCACAACAAAACCGATGTGGAAGCTTCCAAATTGATGGGCACAGACATCGTTCTCACTGAAGCGCAGCAAGCCAAAGATCGAGGCGCGACCCGCTATTGTATGGGGGCGGCATGGCGAGAACCTAAAGACCGCGATATGGATGCGTTGTGCGACATGGTTTCGAGTGTAAAGGCTCTAGGAATGGAGACCTGCATGACACTCGGCATGCTGACCGATGCGCAAGCTCAGAAACTAGGTGGCGCTGGCCTTGATTATTACAATCACAATATCGATACCTCGCCAGAATTTTATGGCGAAATCATCACAACACGGACTTTTCAAGATCGATTGGACACCCTCGAACGGGTGAGAAATGCTGGTATCAATGTCTGTTGTGGTGGCATTGTCGGGCTTGGTGAAAAGGTAGATGACCGCGCCGGCATGCTGCTGACTTTGGCGAACTTGCCTCACCATCCAGAAAGTGTGCCGATTAATCTGTTGGTCCGGGTTGCGGGAACACCGCTTGGCGATTCTGCAACCGTTGACGGTCTTGATTTTGTGCGAACCATTGCGGTCGCGCGCATTTTGATGCCGCAATCGATGGTGCGTTTATCGGCAGGCCGCCAGCAAATGAGCGACGAATTGCAAGCCTTGTGTTTTCTCGCTGGGGCCAATTCAATCTTCTTAGGCGAGCGACTTCTCACGACAGACAATCCTGACCGCGATGACGACGCAAAGCTGTTTGAAAAACTAGGCATTCAACCAATGCCCGTCGATATTGAAGCTCAAGCTGCTGAGTAAACCGATTTACCGAGGTGACAATGTCTGCAAACGCTACTCTGCGCGCTGTGCTGTGGGATTTCGGGGGTGTTCTCACAACATCGCCCTTTGAAGCGTTCAATCGGTTCGAAGCGGAACGCGCTATTCCGACCGATTTCATCCGCCGGATAAACGCGACCAATCCCGATCATAATGCCTGGGCACAGTTTGAACGAAACGATATCGGGCCGGACGAATTCGATCCTCTTTTTGCCAAAGAATCTGCTGCCGCTGGCCACGAGATACGGGGCAAGGAAGTGATCCGTTTGTTGTCTGGCGACGTTCGCCCCGTCATGGTCGACGCTTTGAAACTGTGTAAGGAACATTTCAAAGTCGGTTGCATCACCAATAATGTCCAAGCTGGACAAGGACCTGGAATGGCGGCCTCAAATGAAAAAGCGCAAGCGGTTTCACAGATCATGTCGCTGTTTGATGTTGTTGTTGAATCAAGCAAAGTTGGCATCCGTAAGCCGGACCCAAAAATTTACCAAATGGCGTGCGATCAGATGAACGTTGACGCGCCGCAGGCGGTGTACCTTGACGATTTAGGGATTAATCTCAAACCCGCTCGGGCGCTCGGTATGACAACCATTAAAGTGGTCGAGCCTGATGCCGCGCTTGAGGAATTGGCGCAAGCGACGGGATTACAATTCACATTGTGAATATTGTTGGGAGGTCATTTATCATGAAATCACTAACACCCATTCGGACTGTCAGCCGGGCACTCACGCTCCTTTCAATTGTCGCCGGGATATCTGTATCTGCGCGCAGTGCGGCGGCTTGCGACCCTTCAGATTTTGCCGTTGCCTTCGTCGACGCTTACCGGTCCAAAGCTGTTATTACCTCGAAAACCATCGAGCAATTGGGCCCGTCGCTTGACGAAGCCCGGTGTCAGCAAGACCATGCGATCGCCCTGCTGTCAGAGGTTTTAGGCCCTCCCATTGGCTACAAAATTGCGCTCTCGAGCGTCGCTGCGCGCAACAGCATTGGGGTTGATGAACCCTTGGTCGGGTATTTGTTTTCTGGTGTCATGCGCCCCAATGGATCGGTCATTCCGGTCTCAGATGGCGGGCAGTTGATCTATGAAGTCGACCTTCTTGCGGTCATTGGCGATGATGACATTGCCAGCGCTCAAACTTATCTTGAGGTCGCCGCACATCTTCAGTCCATTATCCCCTTTGCAGAAGTGGCTGATCTGTTTGTGCCGGAAGGGACAAAAATAACGGGACCGTTACTCACAGCCGTCAATGCCGGTGCTAGAACCGGAGTGGTTGGCGCCCCGATCCCGGCTGACGCGACGCCTGCCTTTGTCGACGCCCTTCAAGCAATGCAAGTGCAATTGATCAGAGATGGCGCGGTGATG
>JAJFIN010000242.1 GCA_021774955.1 Alphaproteobacteria bacterium
GCCTGCGCAAGACGAAAACAAAATCAGCGTGGCTTAATCTTCAGGGTCTGAGAGTATTGCCAACACTTCCGCATGTAGTTCCTTGTTCGCTGACGCGACAATCTTGCCACCGAGATCAGCGGGACCGCCATCCCAAGTAGAAACACAACCGCCCGCTGCTTCGATGATCGGGATCAACGCTTGAATGTCGTAAGGCGCGAGGCCAGCTTCAACAACGAGGTCCATGGTGCCAAGGGCGACCATGCAATAGGCATAACAGTCGCCGCCGAACATATCCAATTGAACACTGTCTTGCAGTTGTGCATATCGTTCTTTGATGCCCGGCTTGTCAAACATGCTCGGGTGGGTGCTAGACATCCGCGCCGTTGATAACCGCGTGTGTGACCGTGTTGCCAGAACGTGATTTCCATTGCGGTCGTCGAGTTGCGCATGATCGAGTTGTTGAACACCAGAATATCGTTCTTCTGTATACGGCTGATCCATAATACCTAATATCGGCTTGGCGCCATCATGCAATGCAATCAATGTCCCCCAGGTTGGTTTACCGGCAACAAAAGCGCGTGTCCCATCAATCGGGTCAAGAACCCAGGTCAAAGCGCTTTTGCCGTGCTCATATCCATGTTCCTCCCCTAAGATCCCATGGGCAGGATACGCGTCATTAATCAAGCGCCGAATAGCTGTTTCGGCCTCCCGGTCAGCATCAGTCACCGGGTCATAATATGCACGACCCTCTTTGTCGTCCGGTTGCAGTTCGGTGCGGAAGTAAGGTTTGATCACAGACCGCGAGGCGTCAGCGAGTGTATGGGCAAACGCCAGCAGCTCACGGGCCTCATCATCTGAAACCGCTTGTGGTGTGCGAAAGTCGAAACTATGGGACAATGTTGATCCTCTGTTGGCTTCGTCTTAGCCAATATAACATGGCGCGCCAAGAGGTTGTTTTAGTCGTCGTCGGTTTGGGCGAGAGATTTGGCCAACTCCAAAAACCGACGGCGTGGTAGGGGTTCGAGAGCATAATACGCGCGGACCAAACCAAGAGTTTCTTTGTCATAGAGAACATCTGGTCCTGGTGCCTTATCAGCAAGGCTGTCATCGGAACCGGTTTCTTCTGTGTCCAACTCGATACCTTCAAAAAAGTAGGAGATCGGAATGTTGAGCGCCTGGCTGATATCCCATAACCGGCTAGCGCTAATGCGGTTGGCACCGCTTTCATATTTCTGAATCTGTTGGAATTTTATCCCGATCGCCACAGCCAATTGTTGCTGCGTTTTACCGACCAGCCAACGGCGGTGTCGCAAACGTTGTCCCACATGAATATCCACGGGATGAGCCATAAAACGCTTTCTGAGTTCCAACGTTGGGGACGCTGAATGGCTGAAATGTTCGCACCAGATCGGACATCCACGGACCCCGGCGCATTGAATTTCGTACCGCCCCAAGATTCGCATTCTGCAACGGGCACGAATATGCAGTCATAAAGCTGCAAATTACATGCCTGAGGGATGTATGAATGGAAGGTTACTATCCACAGGTGGTATTGGGTCAGGCGGAACGTTTTCGCATGTTGGCGGCCAGAACACGTTTGCGCACTCGGACGTTTTCGGGGGTGACTTCGACCAACTCGTCATCGTTTATATAGGCGATGGCTTGCTCCAAATTGAGCCTGCGCGGCGGGCTGAGGCGGATCGCGTCGTCTTTGCCCGCAGCTCTGATATTGGTCAATTGCTTAGCTTTCAAAGGGTTTACCACCAGATCGCCTGGACGATTATACTCACCGACAATCATTCCTTCGTAGGTTTTCACACCCTGATCGACGAACATTTCACCGCGATCTTCTAGGTTCCACAGGGCAAAAGCAGTGGTGTCACCGGTGCTATTTGAAATCAGCACCCCATGGCGCCGATTGGTAAGCTTGCCTTTATAGGGCGCGTATTTTTGAAAAATGCGATGCAAAATGCCAGTCCCACGGGTGTCAGTGAGAAATTCACCGTAATAGCCGATGAGAGCCCGGGCCGGACAATGGAAGATCAGCCTCGTTTTACCACCACCAGAGGGCCGCATATCAATAAGTTCGCCGCGCCGTTCATTTAGCTTTTCAATGACAATGCCCGAATATTCGTCGTCGACATCGGCTTGTACTTCCTCGATTGGCTCCAATTTTTCGCCGGTTTCCGGGTCTTCACGATAGACGACGCGAGGACGGCTGATGGAAAGCTCAAATCCTTCCCGGCGCATTGTTTCAATCAACACACCCAGCTGAAGCTCACCTCGGCCAGACACATCAAAAGAATCTTTGTCCGCGGCTTCCGAGATGGTCAAGGCAACATTGCTTTCGGCCTCCCGCGTAAGCCGTTCTCTGATAACGCGCGATTGCACTTTACTACCTTCGCGACCAGCTAATGGCGAGTTATTGATTGAGAAGGTCATTGTGATGGTCGGCGGGTCGATGGGAGACGCGGCAATCGGCTTTTCGATAGTCGGTTCACAGATTGTATCTGCAACCGTTGCCGTGCTTAATCCCGCCAGTGTTACGATGTCGCCAGCTTTTGCTTCGTCAATGGGTTGGCGTGTCAAACCTCGGGAGGCAAGAATTTTGGTAACGCGCGCAGTTTCAATTTGTTTCCCTTCGCGCGACAGAGCCTTAATTGTCTGGTTTGCCTTTAAGGTTCCTTGCTCAACGCGTCCCGTCAACAATCGACCCAAATAGGGATCGACTTCGAGAATGGTTGCGAGCATGGCAAAGGGTTCTCCATACGCAGCTTGCATTTCGGGTGGCTGCACATGGGTCAAGATTGTCTCAAACAGTGGTGTAAGGTTCTCGCGGTTTCCCTCTAAATCGAAACTCGCCCAACCGCTACGACCAGAGGCGTACAACATTGGGAAATCCAATTGTTCATCAGTAGCGCCTAACACTGAGAACAGATCGAACACCTCATCGTGCGCTTCATCGGCGCGCGCATCCGGCCGGTCGGTCTTATTCATAACAACGATCGGTTTAAGACCGAGGGCGAGCGCTTTTCCAAGCACGAATTTTGTTTGAGGCATCGGCCCTTCGGCGGCATCAACCAGCAATACAACCCCGTCCACCATCGACAAGATCCGCTCGACCTCACCACCGAAATCAGCATGGCCAGGCGTATCGACAATATTGATGCGCACATCGTTCCACGTAACGCTGGTGCACTTGGCAAGGATCGTGATGCCGCGTTCGCGTTCCAGATCGTTCGAATCAAGAGCGCGTTCTTGAACCGTTTGGTGCGATTGAACCGCACCACTTTGCGCCAGCATCTGGTCGACCAGGGTTGTTTTACCATGGTCAACATGGGCGATAATGGCGATATTACGCAGCTCTTGTACTTTGGTCATGGACCGTTCTGTAGACCTTCAATTGTCTGAGGAAGCCGCGCACTATACGCATGAAGCCGTTAGGCGCAAGTTACTTAATACTGTTATTGGAAAACGGGAGGAAACCGGTGAGAATTGCCCGCATACATGCCCTAGGTGAGCCAGAATCTCTGGTCATTGAGGACGTCGAGGCGCCGGTGCCCGGCCCTGGTCAGCTTTTGGTCGAGGTTTCTGCGTGTGCGGTTAACTTTGCTGACAGCTTGATTCTACAAGGCAAGTACCAAGCCAAGCCTGAGCTGCCCTTTGGACCCGGGGCTGAAATCTGTGGGCGGATTATTGAATTGGGGCCGGAAGTAAGCGGGTTTGAGGCGGGCCAACGAGTGATTGGCTTGCCTGGGATCAATGGTTATGCCGAACAGGCATTGATATCAGCCGCTTCTGCTGTGCCGGTGCCAGAGGGGATGAGTGACGAGATCGCCGCCTCTTTCCCTATAGCTTATGGCACCTCTCATCTCGCGCTTGGTCACAAAGCGCACCTGAAACCTGGCGAGACCTTGGTTGTCCACGGCGCTGCCGGAGGTGTCGGCCTCACAGCTGTAGAAATTGGTAAAGCGTTGGGTGCGCGCGTCATCGCCACGGCGAGCACGGATGAAAAACTTGCCATCGCCAAAGCCCATGGTGCCGACGAAGGGATTAACTCCACAACTGAAGATTTGCGTGTTCGGATAAAAGAGCTGACCAACGGTCGCGGCGCCAATGTCATCTATGATCCTGTAGGTGGTGAGGTATTCAATGCCTCATTACGCGCCATTGATTTTGAAGGCCGTATCTTAGTTATTGGTTTTGCCGGGGGCACCATCCCGCATATCCCCGCCAATATCGTGATGGTAAAAAATATCGATATCCTTGGCCTCAACTGGGGTTCCTACCAAACCCAACGCCCAGAAGTTCTCCGCGCATCCTTCCGTCAACTGATTGATTGGTATTTGGAAGGCAAGATCAAGCCTTATGTATCAAAAGTATTTTCTCTTGAAGACACAGCCCAAGCCATCCGCCATGTCATGGACCGGAAAGCCGAGGGCAAGGTAGTCGTGAAGCCGTAGCCTAATCCGGAAAGTTGGCGCTTTCGAGCCAATAGGCCTCATCATAGCCGGGGAGGGCGAGGTTCTCGATAAACTGTTTGGTGCCCACTTCCCATGAAAACTTCATGGCGTGGGCGCGACATTCCTCTGGCGTGGCAATACCCAGCGCACCGCGACAAGCTTTCCCCAAGTCGTCATCGACGCAACCCACTTTTGCATCACCGATAATATCGCGCGGACCTGTTACTGGATAGGCTGCGACCGGGATGCCGCAGGCGAGGGCTTCAACATTGACCAGCCCAAAGGTGTCGGTCTTGCTTGGGAATACAAACACATCACTGGCGGAATAATGTTTGGCTAAATCTTCGCCATATTTGGCACCGGCAAAAATGGCATCGGGGTATTTCTTTTTGAGTTCGCCGAGCTGTGGTCCATCACCAACAATAAGTTTGGTGCCTTCAAGATCAAGATCG
This sequence comes from Alphaproteobacteria bacterium, assembly GCA_021774955.1. GTDB lineage: Bacteria > Pseudomonadota > Alphaproteobacteria > M2410 > M2410 > JAJFIN01. The sequence goes on from JAJFIN010000242.1 coordinate 4,898, forward strand.
AGAAAGTCTTCAATACTTTTCTCTACTGCCACGCGACCCACATAGATCCAAATCGGTCGAGCGAGGTGATCAAGATAAGTCCGATCGTGCAGATTAAATTCTTTGATATCGACACCGCGTGACCAAATACGAATGTTTTTAAACCCGCGGCCCTCAAGCTCACCTTTTAAAGTCGGCGTTGTCGCCATCGTTGTCGATGCCGGTTTGTGGAAACGCCGCTGCATTGCATAACCCCAAGAAATGGGAAAGCGCGTACGGGCGTTCAAATAGTCGGGGAGCCGTGTGTGAAAAGAAGTTGTGAAGGGATGGTCTCGTTTAACGCAAAATTGCCTGGCCGCCATGCCGAGCGGACCTTCGGTGGCAATGTGAATCGCGTCAGGTCGAAAGCTGTTGATGATCCGCTTCACTCTACGCGCGGGAAAGAGCGCCATTCTTATCTCAGGATAAGTTGGCATCGGGAGGCTCTTAAATTGATCCGGCGTAATGTACCGAACGTCATTGCCAAATTCTTTGAGTTGTTCCCCCAATACTTCGAGCGTCCGCACGACACCATTCGTTTGCGGTTGCCATGCGTCCGTTACAATCAATACTTTTAGGGAGCTGAGAGGGTTTTTATCGAGCTGAAAGCGCGTGCGCCCCCGTAATCGTTTCAGACGCTCGCGTGCTTTTTTGAGCCACGGAAATAGAATAATCTCTTCCGGCACATTTTCAGACGGCGGAGATAAAAGCGGTTCTGGGGAATGCTGAAGTGAATGTTGTTTTTTCTTGGTCGGGTCAAGCTGCTTTAAATTCATAGGCTCAATTCTACGCGGCTATTGGGTCTTTGGCCAATTGCTCCTGGTAAGTAGTGAATTCGGTCCAAAACAGAATCTCCAAATTTCCGTACGCATCTTCTACCAATGCAGAACAGCTTTCAACCCAGTCTCCGTCGTTGCAATAAAGTGTGCCCTCTATGGTGCGGATTTCTGGGTGGTGAATATGGCCGCAGATGACGCCGTCCGCACCTTTTTGTTTGGCCGCTTGAGTCACAGCAACTTCGTACCGGCTGATATATTCGACAGCGTTTTTTACTTTGCCTTTCAAATATCGCGAAAGGGACCAATAGGGTAAATTAAACCAGCGTCGAATGGTATTAACCCACTGGTTGAGCGCGAGTGCTAAGCCATAGGCCCAGTCGCCAACAATGGCGAGCCATTTGGCATAGCGAATAACAGCATCGAAATCATCGCCGTGGCAGACAACAAATTTGCGGCCATCTTTCGTCTCATGCCAAGCGCTGTTTCGTAACTCAACGCGCGCTACGTCGATGCCCTCAAACTGTCTGAGCCCTTCGTCGTGATTGCCTGGGATGTAAACAACTCTAGTGCCCTCTCTAGCTTTTTTTAGGACGCAGTGAATAACCGCTGTGTGAATGTCGTCCCAGTACCAAGAAGACTTCAAACGCCAGCCGTCGATAATGTCACCCACGAGATACAGCGTTTCGCAATCATTATGCTGAAGGAAATCCAAAAGCAGATCCGCGCGACACCCCTTCGTTCCAAGATGAGTGTCTGAAATAAATATAGTTCTATGCTGCGTCGATTTAGGTGATTTAGATTTACATAGCCCTTTAGTGACGTCGGTACTTTTTAATTGAGCCATAGCGGCGACAATTTTTTGCGCGTCATTACTTGATCGATCGCGAAGAAATATTTTGCTCTGACGGGCACGTACGAGCCGATTGGCAAAAGAGCGATTGGAGTCTGAATTAATGTTCGCTAAAGCGCTCATAAAGGTTCCCCCTTTTGAATTAAACGCATCTCCGCTGAATCAGGGGGAACCTAGAAGAGGATGATGACACTTATATGTCACAGCGAAATGGAACAGATTTGCGGAATAAAACGGTGGAGCGAGCTCACCGCGGAGGCAGAATTGCGGCCGGGTTCACATTTGATAGAACTTCGATCAGCCCGCTTATGGCTTTCTTGGTTCGGTCAAATGTTTCGCTTCGCTCTACTTGAATCTCGTCCATATAGAGACCGCGGTTGATTTCAATTTGAAGCGCATGAATACCGTTGTTCGGTTGCCCGTAATGCTGCGTTGAATATCCGCCGGCATAGGGCTCATTGTGCGATGCTATGTAACCGTGATGGCCAAGCGCTTCTTCAATTCTACTCATTAGATATCCGCTGCACGAAGAACCGAAGCGATCACCCAACACAAAATCTGCCGGTGAATCATCGCTCAGGTGCCTTTTACTATAATTTCCAGGCCGAGACGGCATGGAATGGCAATCAATCAAAATGGCAATTCCAAAACGT
>JAJFIN010000243.1 GCA_021774955.1 Alphaproteobacteria bacterium
CCTTTGCCTCATATTCGCCTTATCTTGGTTCGCTTCCAAAGGCGCGCGCGCCGGTGATGTGGTGTTTGATGCCAATGCCATCTTAATGATGTTTGTAAGTTTTGCGGCTTTCTTCCTTGATGGTTTCGCCTTCGCAGCAGAAAGTCTTGTCGGTGCTGCTTTCGGCGCGCGTAAACTGGAGCGACTACGAAAAGCGGTGCGTTATTCGACTGAACTCGCCGTGATAACAGCGATTGGTGTTAGTCTGACCTTAGCTTTGGGTGGGTCTCTTTTCATCGACTTCATGACCGATGTCCAAGATGTTCGTGAAATCGCGTATCGCTTCCTCCCCTGGGCGATCGCCGCGCCAATCTTGTCAATATGGTGTTTTCAACTCGATGGCATTTTCATCGGCGCAACTCAAACAGCGGAAATGCGGAACGCGATGATCTTTTCGCTAGTGGTGTTTTTGGCGGCGTGGTTCATTCTGTCGCCACAATATGACAATCACGGGCTGTGGGCGTCGCTCATGATCTTCTATGTTGTTCGTGCGCTTAGTCTCTATGCTTATTATCCCGCGTTGAAGAGAAACGTCGCGAGCAACCTTGCTGCATCCTAAATAATTTCAAGCACACTTTCTGGTGGCCGGCCGATAGCGGCTTTTGATCCAGACACGACAATAGGGCGCTCAAATAAAATTGGATTTTCAACCAGCGCCTTAATAAGCGCGGCACGCGAAAGGCTCTCGTCCGCCAGATCCAACTCCTTATAAACACTTTCCCCTCGACGCATGAGCTCGCGCGGCTCCATTTTTAGTTTACTCAAAATTTTCTCAAGCTCATCGGCGCCTGGCGGGTTATTGAGATATTCGATAATCTTTGGATTAGCATCATGCTCTTCTAGGAGGGCCAGCGTTTGCCGTGATTTGCTACATCTTGGATTGTGGTAAATTGTAACGGTCATGAATATCTCCTATTTCCATTTTGCCCCAACAGCCTCTGAAACCGATGCAAACCCATCTGTCTTCAGATAATCGTCTAGGTCTCTATTTATATCAGCGACAAGGCCGGGGCCATCAAAAACCAATGCTGAGTAAAGTTGAACGAGCGTTGCCCCGCTCAGGATTTTTTCATAGGCATCGCGCCCACTAGAGATTCCGCCAACCCCAATAATAGGCATGCGGTTTTTGATCAGTCGATAGGCTAGACCTAACCGCTCGGTCGATAGATTAAATAGAGGTGTGCCGGAAAGACCACCACTCTCTTTTGCATATCGGCTCTTGAGTGTATCGCGCAGACCAATACTGGTATTGCCAAGGATGAGCCCGTCTATTCCCGCCGTGCAGATAACATCGATGATATCTTCAAGCTCTTCGTCGGAAACATCCGGGGCAATTTTCAACAGTATCGGTGTTTGATCCTGCAGCTCCAAACGGGCTTCAAGAAGGCGGCGGATCAGCTCTTCCAACTCACCTTTATTTTGCAATCCGCGCAAGCCCGGTGTATTGGGCGAAGAGATATTGATAGTGAAATAGTCAACCAGACCTGAAAGCGATCTCAAACCCGTCACGTAATCTTCTATCCGGTCGTGGCTATCTTTGTTCGCACCTAAATTCGCACCGACCAGCCCACGACGGCGATCGCGCGTACGCACTCTTATTTTGAATGCCGCAAGACCGTCATTGTTAAAGCCCATGCGATTGATCACACCGCGATCTTCAGACAGACGAAACAACCGCGGACGCGCATTCCCTGCCTGGGGGCGCGGGGTCACTGTCCCGGCCTCTGTGAACCCAAATCCGAGAGCGAGGATGGCATCGGGCACTTGCGCATTTTTATCAAACCCGGCAGCTAGACCGACCGGGTTGGGGAACTTCAGACCAAAAGCTTCGACACTAAGGTTTGATGGATCTGTCGAACTTTTGCTGGCAGCTAGAGGTCCAAGTCCAAGCCGCAAAGCCGCTATTGTTGCCTTATGAGCAACTTCCGGATCCAACAGGTGGATGAACGGTTTTGCGAGAGGAAAAAGATTGACCAAAGCGCGCTCCTAATCTTTCCAGCCATCGGGAAATTGATGGCCTCCTTCGGCATCCTGCTCAAGCGAATAAACATGAGCCACCGTTTCAAGCGGTAAGACGCCATACAGATGGGGAAATAAATCGCCACCTCGAGAGGGTTCCCATTTCAAGCCCTCATCAAAACTTTCGGCACTCACCTTTACGAGGACTAAATCGTGCTCTTTGGAAAAATGAAGCGCTGCCGTTTCTGGCACTTGTGCTTGTGTCGAGAAATGGACGAAACCATCGGCAAGATCCAAGGCGCTTCCTTTGTAGACACCTGCCGCCTCGGCAGCTTTCCATTCCGTTCCGCTGCATAGTTTGTAAATGAATCTGCCGGTCATAACGCATCTATAGGCGGACAAGACGCTGTGAACAAGAGAGACGAGGATTGAGATTGGCTCAAGCGGCTTTGATGCCTTGATAGACAACAGCAAGTTTCCGAGCCTTTCGATGTTGGCCCTTGCTCAGAATTGACAACAAATCATCAGCTCGGTCTTTTGAAACTTGCTCAACATGGCTAGTTGCATCGAGAGCAGAGGCGCGCTCGAGCAAGCCAATCGCTTTATCATGAAAACGTACAGGATCATACGCGACTAATTGCAATCCGTATTGATAAAGAAATATGGGGTTGTCTGGGGCGAGTTCGATGGCGCGGTCAAGCATGGCCAAACCGACTTCTTCACTCGCACCATAAGTCGATTCTGCCAGAGTGCGGCCGCCTCGATTAATAATCTCAATATGCCACGCACCGGAAAGTGTAAGCACCCAGGGATTGTCCGGCTCGATTGCTAGGGCCGTGTCCATATAGCCTTTTGTCAATTTACCGTAGCCACCGAAATGAGCTTTCAACTTGTTGAACAATCGACTTTTCAATCCGATACCCACGGACATCTGGATGTAACCGCTGACGTTAGCGGGATCCATTGCCAATGCTTTTTCAGCCAGAGCGATGCCAATTTCAATATCTTCAATGGAACGTGCGCTGTGATCGCTCAAGTCTATGGCTGTTAAATGAGCACGCGCCGCCAGCGCATAGCCATCTGCAGTTTTAAGTTGGGCCGCGGCATCGCGAGCTTCGTTATAAGCGCCCTGCCGGTAAAGTTGTTCCGCATCAGAAAAAGTCCCTGCGAAAGCAACAGGGCAAATCCAAATAACTAAAGTAAACACAAACCCCAACAGCCTACGGAGTTGCATACTCAAACGCCCTTTCAAACAAATACGGGTCGTCAAAATGTCTTTTGCCCACGAATGCTGTTGCGTGATTACCCCATTGGCGCATCGCTCCAGCGCTTCTGATCCCCATCGGCCAAAGCGTCCATCGCTCTAGACGTTGGCTCTGGGGAATCAACCCGTTCCGGCCATATATGCTCTGTAGCCTATCAAACCCCTCAACAGGTGCAAGTCGCAGACCTGCATCATCGATCACAGTATCTTCGAACGCTACCAAAGGCCCCACAATATCGTATTGATCACGAGAATTTCCATTTGCTGTGTTTGAGGTTGGCACAGTTCCCAGGCCGGTCACATAATGGCTGCCACTGGCCAACCGAACCGCAATTCGTTGATCCGGTTCGAAATGAGGTGCTTTCGCTACGACCAAAGCCTCCTCGCGTAAGTCGAGGTCCTCCGGCATCGGAATTCGGTTTAAATTCGATGTTGGAAAAAAGAGATGATAACAACCACAAGCATGGATCGTGTCGTAAATCAGCGGATGCCCATCTTTGCCGATGGTTACACGCCACATCACAGCGTCCAACGAGCCACTCAATAAATCGAAGACGCCGGTTTTTGGCCGGTCGGAAAACCAAATCATGTAGGTAAGTTGCGGAAGAATATCTCCATGAAACCGTGTGTAGGACAAGCGAGCAAAGGTCACCGGCTGGTTCGTATCAACGGCAATGCTGATGTCAGCATCATCCACACTCAAAACCGGTTTGCCTAGTTGATCCGCAACACTCTTTTTGTCTACCACCCAAATAGGTGCATAAAAATCCAGCATCGTCGTAAAGTTTTGATCCTGGGGCAGCGATATACCCATCCCTTTTTCGATATTGTGCTTGTCGAACAAGCTCGCCATTTGTTTAAAGCTGTTTGTGTTGCGTATTTCGAGATGTTGCGCTCGAGGCTCGAATACAACGCTTGTCTCCGAGAGACTAGCTTCATCAATTGCGACACCAAACAACGGGAGGTTATCCTTTTTCCATTTCTCAAACCCACGCGCAACACCTATTTTGGTGATGGGATATATTCCAAAAATCCGTCTCCATACGGTATAATCATCCCGAACGTCGATTTGTTGTTTCAAGAACTCCCGCATGTTTGGTTGGGACAATTCTTCCTCGATCAACGCGGCTTGACATTCAAGCGCTGGAGCCCTCATTTCGAGCTTGTCTGAACTTCGCACCGTTTCAACCAGATAGGCTTCGCGCGCCTCAGCCGCTAGGCCTGAAACCCAAAGTTGGAAAACTGCATCGTCATGAAGTTCATCTTTAAAACTAGCGAGATAACGATTGGTTCGTAGATATGGAAACCCCAGAACGAGATCAGATTCGTAATCGAGCTGTCTTTTCGAGCGGGTTGTCGTCAAATGGTCAGTCCAGAGTGATCGGCATGCAGCCGCTTCCGACGACGGCTTGAACCCATACATCGGTGACGGTTGCAAAGACCCGGCGCACCCGGCAAGGGTAGTGAGAATCAACAGTGCGGCTATTGGTTTCATCGGTGTTGGTCTCGTTGTCACGGAGTTCACCTTACCACAAATGAAAGAAGGCGGACGCTAAGCAGTCCGCCTTCACAAATTTATGAATAAGCTCTTTCACCTATTTGGTGAATTTTCCGGCGAGCGCTTCTTTCATCATCGCAATTGTCTCCGGCACACCATAGAGCGCCACAAAAGAGCCAAACCGTGGCCCCTGACTTTGTCCTAAAAGAACTTCATAGAGAGCTTTGAACCAATTGCGTAGCGGCTCGAATTCATGCTCTTTGCCAACCGCATAAACTTCGGTTTGCAGCGCTTCCGCTAAATCGTTTGGCCGCTGCTCCCAGATTTTTTCAAACCGGCTTATCAGGTCTTCCATTGCCGCGCGCTCACCATCGCTAGGTGCTCGGAAAGTTTTTGTTGGTTTGACGAAATCATGAAAATAGGCAACTGCGTAGCCGACAAGACGGTCAAGCAGAGGGTTCGCCTCGGGTGACACATCTTTTACGTGACGCTGGATGAACCCCCAGAGAACGCTCTTGTCTTCTGAATTGCTGGCACTCACCAAATTCAGTAGAAGACCGAATGTGATCGGCATATGCTCCTTGGGCGGATTGCCACTGTGGATATGCCAGACAGGGTTGGCGATCTTCTGATCTTCTGTTTGCTCGTCATACTTTCCGAGAAAGGTTGTGTACTCATCAACGGCTTTTGGAATGACATCAAAGTACAATCGCTTTGCTTTGCGTGGGCTCTGAAACATATAAAGCGACAGGCTTTCCGGAGAGGCATAGCGAAGCCATTCATCAATGGTTAGACCGTTACCCCGGCTCTTGGAAATCTTTTCGCCATTTTCATCCAGGAACAGTTCGTAATTAAACCCTTCTGGTGGCGTACCTCCGATGGCCTTGCAAATCTTTGATGAGACTTTGACTGATTCAATCAAATCCTTGCCCGACATCTCATAGTCGACATCAAGCGCGACCCAGCGCATGGCCCAATCGGCTTTCCATTGCATCTTACACCGGCCACCGGTGACCAACGTTTCGACTTTTTTCCCATCCTCACGTTGATAGACAAGTGTACCGGCTTCGGGATTCGTATCGATCACTGGCACTTGGAGAACGTTGCCGGTTTCCTCACAGACGGGAAGGAAGGGACTATAGGTCGCCCTGCGTTCTGGGCCCAGGGTCGGAAGGACAACATTGATCACCGCATCATAATTCGCCAACGCTTTCATCAATGTCTCATCGAACATCCCAGACATGTAAGCTTCGGTCGAGCTCATGAATTCATAGTCGAATTCAAATTGATCCAGGAATGCTCTCAAACGCGCATTGTTGTGATGACCAAAACTCTCATGCGTTTCGAAGGGATCGGGTATTTTGGTCAGTGGCTTGTTCAAATGTGCCTGCAGCATCTCTTGATTTGGCAGATTGCTTGGTACTTTGCGAAGCCCGTCCATGTCATCAGAAAAAGAGATTAGACGTGTTGGTACATCCGACAATTGAGTGAAGGCGTGGCGCACCATAGCTGTGCGCGCTACTTCGCCAAATGTCCCAATATGCGGCAATCCACTAGCGCCAAAACCGGTTTCAAAAATGACCGCGTCGCGCTCCGGCAAGCGTTTTAACCGATCGAGGATTTTGCGTGCTTCCTCAAACGGCCAGGCTTTGCTCTCCAACGCGAGATCTCGGGTCATCGTCCTTTTTATCCTATCGATTAATAAAGCCAAGGCTACACCTTAGCAAAAACAGCGCAACCTATGATTCCCCTGGTCTGGCGTCAATGGATATCCAAATCCCCGGCAGCGAAAAGCCCGATAGAAACTCTTTTGATCTTGGAGCCCTTGTCTATACTCGCCCCATGGTAGACGATTCCCATTCACTCTCACATGATGCGCCAAAACTCCCGGCCGCTGTTGCCTTTGCGGTTTCGCCGGGACGCGCGCTCAGTGTATCACCCGATGGTGAAGTCGAATCCTACTCCACCCAAGAAGCTGAAGCGTTTTTCAAGACAGAACGGCGTCTCATTTGCCATACCTTGTTTTCAGCGCGCCGACTTGGCATCGAACCTTCCGTACCGCCGCATTTTCATTTTGATCTAATGGAACTCTTTGCGTTCGTGAGGCCGACTCAATTCTGTCTGCCGACACCCAATGGATTGGCACACGCCCTTGGCTTGAGGCATGCATCAAATTTGGAAGACGAAGCACTCCTTATGATTGCCAGTATGGAGCGCTTACTCCAAGACTTGATCCGAGAACGGTATCCCAACAAACCCGAAGCACGACGCATCGCTGCGACGATGGAAACCGCGGGATGGCCGTGGGCCGAGTGGGTGTTACACGCGTTGGGAGAAGGCCGCTCGCAAAAGAAAGAGGACTGGTCCTCAGGACTTGATATTTGGCAGCATTTGCTGGAATGGCAGGAACTGGCACCAGAAGGAGAACCCGGCAACCATCCGGTTGGCGAGGAAGAAGCGCGTGCACAGCTTGCAGCTATCCTTGGTGAAGATCGAACCGTTCGCGCTGATCAAGGCGACTATGCTGGGCTTATCTCGCTTGCTTTTCACCCTCGCGCCGATAGCGGTCAGCCCAACATTGTTATCGCCGAGGCTGGAACAGGAATTGGCAAAACCGCGGGCTATCTCGCACCATCAAGTTTGTGGGCAGAGAAAAACGGACCTTCAGTTTGGATTTCAACCTACACAAAAAACCTCCAACGCCAGATCGACCAAGAACTTTCCCAAGTATTTCCAGATCCAGTGGACAAAGCAGAGAAGGTCGTTATCCGAAAAGGCCGGGAAAATTATCTGTGCCTGCTCAATCTCCAAGAAGCAATAGGTGGGTCAACGGGAGGACGGAGCCATCAAACTCTTTTAAGCCAATCGACAATCGCTATGGGATTGGTTGCAAGGTGGGCGCGATATTCGCGCGACGGAGATATGGTCGGTGGTGATTTTCCAGCCTGGCTTACCTCTTTGATTGGGCAGCATTCCAACCGTCAAAACAGCCCTACCATCCAAGCGACGGGCTTAACTGACCGGAAAGGAGAATGTATTTATTCCGCATGTACGCATTACCGGAAATGTTTCATCGAGCGAGCCATACGTCGGGCACGCCACGCAGATATTGTTGTAGCAAACCATGCTTTGGTCATGATCAATGCCGCCATCGACGCTGCTACTTCCACTCCTACCACTGATATTGCAAATGATCGCGATACCACACCATTTCCGCGTCTTGTGTTTGATGAAGGCCATCATTTGTTTGACGCGGCCGATGGTACATTTTCGGGGCACCTAACCGGCCTTGAGACGGCCGAGTTACGTCGTTGGTTGCGCGGGCTCGAATCTGGTGGAAGAGGCCGTCGCGGTCGTGGGCTTATTGATCGCATTGGCGATTTGCTCGGTGATATCGAAGATGCAGAAAGCGCTTTGCATGAAATTGTTCAAGCAGCATCAGTTCTACCGGCACCGGGATGGATGAGCCGGATTGGCGAAGGCGTGGCGCGTGGCCCCGTCGAAGAGTTCCTTGCAAAGGTGCGAGCGCACGTACTTGCCCGCGCCGACAGGGACGATCCCATGTTCAGTATGGAAGCACAAATATTGCCCCTCACCGACGGGATCGAAGACATTGCCATCTCAGCGAAAGGATCGCTACTAGCGCTTGCCAAACCGATGATGCAGTTAGCCCGCGCACTTGACGCACGTCTCGATAGCGAGGCTGACGCACTCGACAGTTCAACGCGCGTGCGCATTGAGGCGGCGGCGAAAGGCTTACGACGACGCGCCAATCTCACTTTACCGTCGTGGACGGCAATGCTTGATACGCTGATCTCTGAGCAAACACCGGAGGAATTTGTCGATTGGTTCGCCTTTGAACGTATTGCTGGTCGCGATCTTGATGTCGGTATGTACCGTCATTGGATTGACCCGACGATCCCGTTTGCCAAGACGGTGTTGGAACCCGCGCAGGGCGTGTTGATAACCTCAGCGACTTTGCGCGATCACATTCCGGTTCCAAACCCCGATGATGCCGAGTTTGTTGATGAATCTTGGCAAAGCGCCGAGTTGCGGACCGGTGCTAGTCACCTGCCAATGCCGGCAATCCGCGCTCACTTTCCTTCGCCTTTTGATTATCAAGCACAGACCAAAGTTTTGATCGTAAACGATATCAATCGAAATTCTCGTGAACAGATTTCATCCGCTTACCGTGAATTGTTCAAAGCCGCAGGTGGGGGGGCTCTCGGGATTTTTACAGCCATTGCGCGTTTGCGCGCGACCTACGAACAGATCGCGCGGCCGTTACATGAAGCAGGACTGCCACTCTTTGCCCAGCATGTTGATGCGATGGATACAGGCACGCTGGTTGATCTTTTCAGAGCGGAAGAAAACTCCTGTCTCCTCGGCACAGATTCGGTTCGCGACGGTGTCGATGTCCCCGGTCGTTCTCTACGGCTGATTGTGTTTGACCGTGTACCGTGGCCGCAACCAAATCTGCTTCACAAAGCTCGGCGCCAGGCCTTTGGCAAAAAAACCTATGACGATATGCTGACCCGCTTCCGCCTAAAACAGGCATTTGGCCGTCTCATTCGGCATGAAAAAGACCAGGGCATCTTTGTGATGCTCGATTCACGGTTGCCCAGTCGGCTGCTTTCTGCGTTTCCTGAAGGAGTTGAGGTTGAGCGCATTGGTCTGGCCGACACGGTTGCAACGACGTCGCAATTTCTCAATGCCTCATAAGCGGCATTAAGTCTCTTGCTCGCACGGCGAAGCATGCCTATTTTGCAGACAAACCTCAAACATCTCCCAAGGATCACCTATGCCCCAAACCATCAGCCCTGAAGCAGCGCTCATTTACGCCATGGTCATCGTCTCGGCGGCCGATGCTGAAATGTCTAATCAGGAACTTGAAACCATTGGCGATGTGGTAAAACACTTTCCGATCTTCAACGATTTCGATAAGAACCGACTTCTGACCGTTGCCCAAGATTGCGGTGCGATCCTGCAAGAAGAAGGCGGGCTCGAAGCGGTCATGGGATTGATTGTTGAAGCTTTGTCGGAATCGTTACGACCAACGGCTTATGCCGCTGCTGTTGAAGTCGCCACTGCAGATGAGATATTGCGCCCTGAGGAACTTCGCGTATTGGAATTGCTGCGCAATCGGTTGGCGATCGAACGACTCTATGCTGGTGCTATTGAATACAGCGCCAAAGCGCGTCATCGGGTGAGCTGAATTTCATGATTGAGACCCTGATCACTCATGAAGGTGGCGTTCGGTTGAGCGTTTTTATAACAATCCTCCTTTTGATGGTGCTTGCTGAGGCGCAATGGCCGAAACGGGAGCGACGCTTCACACGCCTTCAGCGGTGGACCGCTAACTCACTTCTCGTTGTCGTGGATACTTTGATATTGCGGTTGGTGTTGCCCGTGCTTGCGCTTGGTGTTGCAGCTTATGCAAGCAAACATGGGATCGGCTTGTTCAATATATTGAACCTGCCAGAACCCGTCTCGCTCGTTGCGAGTATCATTGTCCTTGACGGCTTGATTTATGGCCAGCATATTTTGATGCACAAGGTGCCAATGTTGTGGGCGCTGCATCAGGTGCACCATACGGATTTGGATTTCGATGCGACAACCGCCCTCCGCTTTCACCCTGTTGAAATTTTGGTCTCCATGCTGATTAAGATGGCAGCCGTTCTTGTTCTGGGTGTCCCTGTTGCGGCGGTTATACTGTTTGAGATCGTCCTGAATGGTATGGCTATGTTCAACCACAGCAATCTGAACCTACCGACCAGCGTTGATCGGGTGTTGAGGTCGTTAATGGTTACACCCGACATGCACCGCGTCCATCATTCTGTGGTGCCGCAAGAACATGACACCAATTATGGGTTTAACCTGTCGGTGTGGGACCGGATTTTTGGCACCTATCGTGCACAGCCTGAGGGGGGGCACCGAGGAATGACGATTGGTCTGACCCCCTATCAAGATGACAGACCTTTAGGGTTACTATGGCTGTTGGGCTTACCCTTTATGCGCCGTAATCGCTCCAATCTCGACTCCGCATAAAAAAAGCGGGTCCGACGCGGGGCTGACTACACCGGACCCAGATAGATCGCTAACACAATACTCACCCACAAAGCGATCTACCAAACTCTCTATTTACGTACTTAGTAAAGCCCAAGGGCACTCATCGTTGCAGGTCCAGCGATACCATCTGCCGTAAGCTGACGATCCGTTTGGAAAGCTTCCACTGAAGCTTTGACTCCGTCGGAAAAGATCCCGTCTACTTCACCCTGATAGAACCCAGCGTCTAAAAGCGCTTGTTGAATACGCTCGACTTCAATACCTTTGTCACCGATTTGAAGTGTGTAAAGCGACCGCTTGCCAGACTTAGTTTGGTACAGGCGCTGTTTCGATTTTTTTAGATATCCTGCTTGAGCCTCAGGGGCAGCCAAAGCGGCAACCATATCGTCACGCTCAACGTGAAGGGCTTCTTGTTTTTGTTTCAAGCGATCATCTTGAAGCATGCCATATTGGGTGCCAACCTCTTCTGCAAGCGCCTTCATTTCGGCATCAGCTGCCTCATGCTCACCCTTTTCGTATAGCTTGACGGCTTCGCGGTGACGCCGCTCTGATTCGATGAGTGCCGTTTCAACAACCACGTCTTTGTTCATGGCACTGTCAACCGCAACCTGGTTGGTTACAACATCAACTTTGACATCAAATGAAACGGTGCGATCCTTATCCGCTTCGATGTCGTAATAGCTGAACTCTATGGTTCCAAGATTGGTCTTACCTTTTCTGCGAAATGCACCTTCTTCCGGCTTAAATCGTAGAATAAGGGTCCGTGTTTCACCGCTGTAAAAATCACCTAGTGAGGTGGTCGAGCCTTCGCCGGTGAGATCCTCATCGAAGCTCACAAGTTCGACACTTTTAGTGCGGCTGCTACGATCGACTTTGAGCGATGCATCGCGTGCGGTTGTTTTGAAAAGCGTTTCTAGCTCTTCTTGAAAAATCCGGCTCATCTGGTCGGGATGCTCGATGAAGTAGTAGTGACCACCGCCATATTCTGCGATCTCCTGCATCAGGTCTTCGTCATAGTCGCGGCCCAAACCCAATGTGGTAATCCGTACACCTTTTTGGCGGGCACTACGTACACGTTCGCGAATCTGATCTGGATCGGTGACGCCTTCGTTGGCTAATCCATCGGAGAGTAGAAGAACTCGATTGATTGATTCGAAATCCTCCGGAAGATCTTCGAGACGCATATAAACTTCATCCACACCGCGCATCATGCCACCTGTCAAATTTGTCATCCCCCGCGGTTCCAAGTTATCAATCAGCTTCTTTAAAACCGAAGGCGAATCGACCTTGTTTGATGGCCAAAGCACATTGATCTGATCGTCATATTCGACAACAGACAAATAATCTTTCCCGGTCATTTGGTCGACCGACATTTTGGCTGCGCGTTTTAGAAATTCGATTTTGCCCTTGTCTTGCATCGAACCGGAACGGTCTAATACCAAACCGAGATTGAGGATTGGCCGGTCGCCTTCGTCAGTACGATCAATTTCAAGAGCGTCTAAATTTAAAAGAACATAGATTGGGCCTGCATCTCCTCGCAGTACTTTCGGCCGATCCAGATCAAAACTTGTGTCGATGGTCGGTTTCGCGTTTGCTGCCATCCCCCCAATTCCCAAGCTCAACGCAATCACCGCCGCCAGCCTTCGTACTCCCACTAAAGCACCCATCATTCGTATGTTCCTCCAAATAGCCCCATAGTCCCAAAAGTAAGTTTGGTGAGTGAATGTGGCGGAACGCATGTTCTAATTAGGCAACTTTGAGGCGCTCAGTTTCTGGCCGCAAACAATTGTGATCGACCTAAGTCTTTAATTCAGAAAGACAAACCCCATTTGTCATAAGTAGATTTAACTTCTTCGCCGAAGTTTTTGTGATTTCTAAATCGGAATAATTTCGGATTTGCGCTCACAAAATGGGTCGCGATAGTTGCCATAAGCCATGCAAAAAAGGGTGAATTTTAATACATTTATAAGCTTCGAGGCACACAATTGACCTCACGCGCGGAGTAATGCTTTTCACAGTTGAGTATGAGTTCCTATGAAGGCTAAAGACCCAAGTCTTAGTAAATAACAATAAGAAAATATCACACCTCCGCCACGAAGCTGACCAATTCGGGATCCATGCTGAGATCTCGATACAAGGAGACTGGCGGATGATGATGGACCACCCAAGTGCTGAAGGCGCCGATATCTTTGAAGCGTTTTCCAAAAACTATACTCGTGAAAAACAAGAAGTAATGAGCCTGCGAGATTTTTTACTCGCAGCGCGTGATGACCCTCTGATGTATGCTACACCAGCTGAACGTATGATCGCAGCAATCGGTGAGCCCGAATACGTAGATACCTCTAAAGATTCACGGCTATCACGAATCTTCTTTAATCGGACGATTAAGCGCTATCCTGCATTC
>JAJFIN010000244.1 GCA_021774955.1 Alphaproteobacteria bacterium
GCCGGGAATAGGTGTGAGCCATTTTTGAAAAACGTGCTGCAACGGAATAACCGGGACGTGCGATCACGGCCACCGGCATTGTGTTCATAATCCCTTGCCAATTTTTCCATTGTGAAAATTGCACGAGGTTGTCGGCTCCCATCAGCCAAACAAAATGAACCCGACCATAATGTTTGACCAACCATGCCAGCGTGTCGGCGGTGTAAACCGTGCCGATATGGTGCTCGAGATCGCTGACTTCAATTCTGCTGTGATTGGCGATTGTCCGGGCAGAGGACATTCTTGTTTCGAGTGCAGATGTCTCGCCTGATGCTTTTAGGGGGTTTTGAGGTGTGACCAACCAGATGACGCGGTCCAAATT
Organism: Alphaproteobacteria bacterium; assembly: GCA_021774955.1. GTDB lineage: Bacteria > Pseudomonadota > Alphaproteobacteria > M2410 > M2410 > JAJFIN01. The sequence goes on from JAJFIN010000244.1 coordinate 362, forward strand.
CAAACGCCTCATTGCAATCAGCGAGATATGACGATGACCTTCATGGGCCGGATTAAATGACCCACCAAGGAGACCAATCCGTGCGCCATCCGGCAAAGCGAGAGGACGATAGGCGCTCATATCAAGGCCTGATCTGGCCGCTTCCGCGTACCACATATTTGTAGCTGGTGAGCTGTTCAGCTCCCACCGGTCCGCGAGCATGGAGTTTGCCGGTGGCGATGCCGATCTCAGCGCCCATGCCAAATTCTCCGCCATCGGCAAATTGGGTCGAGACATTGTGCATGACAATGGCGCTGTCTAAATCATTTAGGAATTTCTCGGCGGTTGAGGGATCATCGGTAATGATCGATTCCGTGTGGTTGGAGCCATAGGTTTCGATATGTTTGATTGCGCCTTCAACACCATCGACCGCACGCACGGAGACGATGGCGTCGAGATATTCGGTCGTCCAGTCGGCTTCGGTCGCAGGGACTATTTTTGAATTAATCGATTGCACATCATCACCGCCACGCACTTCACAGCCTGCTGCAATCAGCGCATCTATGATCGGCGTTGCATGGGTTGAGAGGGCCGCGCGGTCAATGAGGATTGTTTCGACAGCGCCGCAAATCCCTGTACGCCGCATTTTAGCGTTGACGACAATTTCTTTGGCCATCTTGATATCGGAGGCGTGGTCGATATAGATATGGCATAGGCCTTCCAAATGGCCCATGACCGGGATACGGGCATCTGTCTGCACCCGCGCAATGAGGTTTTTCCCACCGCGTGGAATGATAACGTCAATATAGTCCGCCATGTCTTTCAGCATAGCGCCCACGGCTGCTCGATCCGTCGTCGGAACAATTTGAATGGCTTGCTCTGGAAGACCTGCCTGTTTCAGGCCTTCAATCAAACAGGCATGAATCGCACGCGAGGAATGAAAGCTCTCTGATCCACCACGCAGGATGACCGCGTTCCCTGACTTCAGACATAGCGCACCAGCATCGGCTGTGACATTAGGACGGCTTTCATAAATGATGCCGATGACCCCTAAGGGCACACGAACACGCGAGATTTCAAGGCCGTTGGGCTGCTGCCATTGGGCGATGACGCTGCCAAGGGGATCGGCAAGGGCGGCAATATCTTCAAGACCTTTAGCCATGCCTTCAACTCGTTCTGGGTTGAGTTTGAGGCGATCGAGCATGGCACCGGAAAGACCCTGGGTCTGACAGGCTTTCATATCTTTTTCGTTGGCTTCAAGGAGGGTGGCCTCACAAGCGCGCAAAGCATTTGCCGCAGCGGTCAGAGCCGTGTTTCGCGTCTCAGTAGACGACGATGCCAGCGCGGGCGTTGCTTGACGCGCGCGCCTACCTATTTCGGCCATCATACGGTGAGTATCCTTTTCACCGTCTTTGATATTTATGGCTTCAACTCGGGTCACAAACGTCTCAACCTTCTTTTATTTTTGTCGTTTCAGTGAGAACCAGGTCATCGCGATGGATCATCTCTGGTCGACCGCTATAGCCCAATCGCTTTTCAATCTCTTGGCTATTATAGCCGATAATCTTTTCGGCATCTGCTTTGGCATAGGCAATAAGGCCGCGGGCGATTTCACCTTCTTTTTGGTCAGACACGACTATAGCATCGCCGCGCTCGAAACTGCCAGAAACGGAGGTCACACCGGCCGGCAATAGGCTTTTACCGGCGCGCAAGGCTTTTACAGCCCCGGCATCAATGACGATTTTGCCTTGAGGCGCCAATGTTGCAGCGATCCATTGTTTGCGGGCGGCACGCGGGTTTTCGTGGGCGACAAACCAGGTGCAGCGCGCCCCTTCACTGATGGCATTGAGCGGATAACATTCTGTGCCATTGGCAATGGCCATATGGCAGCCCGCGCGTACGGCAATTTTTGCGGCTTCGATCTTGGTGGCCATGCCGCCAGAACCGAAATTGTTGCCGGTTTTGGATGAGGTTGTCCCGGCCATGGCTTCAATTTGAGAGGTGATTTCTTCAACTTCTGAAACAAAGGCGGCGTTGCCATTTTTTCGTGGATCTTTGTCGTACAAACCATCGATGTCGGAGAGCAGCACAAGACAGTCGGCTGAAATCATGTTGGCGACGCGCGCGGCTAGACGATCATTGTCCCCAAAACGGATTTCGCTGGTGGCGACGGTATCGTTTTCATTGATGATGGGGATGGCGCCAATCGACAGAAGTGTTTCGATGGTATGACGGGCGTTTAGATAGCGCCGCCGCTCTTCGGTGTCCGTGGGTGTGAGTAGGATTTGAGCAACTGTTAGATCGTGCGGCGTCAGCGCCCGTTGATAGGCATTGACGAGATCAAGTTGACCGGCTGCGGCGGCGGCCTGGCTTTCTTCCAAGCGTAAGATGCCATCATGGAGGGCAAGTTTTTTGCGGCCCAATGCGATGGCGCCGGAGGAAACAATGACCACATCCTGGCCACGGCTTCTGAGCAGAGCTATATCTTCAGCCATGGCGCGAAGCCAGACTTCGTTGACCGCATGTTCTGTTTTGTCGATCAGCAAGGTCGAGCCGATTTTGACGACGACGCGTTTGGCTTGTGTGAGGCGTGCGGTCATGGTTTCCACCCGCGGGTCTCACGCTCCTGCTCGGTTGCGTCTTTTTTTAGCTGGTCTCTTTGGAGAAAGATTTCATCTCTCAGCTGTCTGATTAATTCTGTGACGCCGGTTTTGGCAACGCCGGAAATCTGGTAAACTGTTTTACCGCTGACTTGTTCAAGAACAGCTGCTCGCTCAGCAATAATGTCTTCGGTGAGGGCGTCGATTTTATTGAGAGCGACGAATTCCAATTTCTCAGCAAGATCACTTGCATAGGCGGTAAGTTCGCGACGAATTGTTTGGTAAGCGGTTACAATCTCATCAGGCTCCATGGTGCCGTCGACGAGGTGTAGCAAAACGCGGCAGCGCTCAACGTGACCGAGAAAACGATGGCCAAGACCTTGGCCTTCATGCGCGCCTTCGATAAGACCGGGAATGTCGGCAATGACGAATTCGTCATTATCAATCCCAACGACACCTAGATTGGGGTGAAGGGTGGTGAACGGATAATCGGCGATTTTGGGTCGCGCGCGCGAAACCGCTGAGAGAAAAGTTGATTTACCAGCATTGGGCAACCCGACAAGGCCGGCATCGGCAATGAGTTTGAGGCGTAACCAAATGACGCGCTCTTCGCCGGCTTGGCCGGGATTGGCATGTCGCGGCGCGCGGTTGGTCGCACTTTTAAAATGGCAATTGCCGAAGCCGCCATTGCCACCCCGGGCCAGTTGGACCCGCTGACCGAGCTCGGTGATGTCGGTGATCAGCGTTTCGCCGTCTTCTTCAAAGACCTGCGTGCCGACGGGAACCTTCAGCGTGGCATCATCGCCTGCGTGACCGGATCGGTTGCGGCCCATGCCGTGAATGCCGGTCGCACCCTTGAAGTGTTGCTGATAGCGATAATCGATGAGGGTGTTGAGGCCGTCGACGGCCTCGATGAAGACATGACCGCCGCGGCCGCCATCGCCGCCATCGGGCCCGCCATATTCGATATTTTTCTCGCGCCGGAACGAGACACAGCCCGCGCCTCCATTGCCGCTCCTGATATAGATTTTTGCCTGGTCGAGAAATTTCATAGGTGTTTCATAAGGGTTTGTTGCGCTTTTGCAAAGTTTTCAGTCATGAAGCCTGCGCTTGCAGAGATTGCCACTTATGCCGGGGCAGGGTGACCATCGTGCTGTCCACCAGTTCGCTGCGCGCGACGCTTTCTTTAGGTTCTTTGCCGTAAGGCTCAAACCCTACTTTCTTCAACACGTTGCCGGATGCGGGATTATCGTCCGCATGCGATGCATTCAACCGGTCGATGTTTAGGACCTCGAAGGCGAAATCGACGATAGCGCGCGCGGCCTCGCTGGCGAAACCTTGTCCCCAATAGGGCTCACCCAGCCAATAGCCGAGCTCAAACACACCGGTGTCATGAGGATCAAGACCGATCACACCCTTGAAAACCTGGTCGGTTTTTTGGGTAACGGCAAAGACACAAGCGCCATTTTCCTGCGGAAAGCGATCAGCTTTTTCCAAGAAAGATCGAGCGTCTTCGAGGGTATAAGGAAAAGGCACACGAGCGAGCATGCGGGCGACGTCCCAATTGTTGATGAGCGTGGTAATTGCCTCTGCATCGCTCTTTTGAACCGGTCTCAATATAAGCCGCTCGGTCGCTAATCTATTACTCATGCCCATCTCCTAGTATTGCGGAAGTGGCCAATAAAAAAGGAGACGGCGTTAGGGCCATCTCCTTAAAAACTCTTTGGCCCGCCACTCGGCGAGCCAATTAACTCACCGTATTTATTCTGCTGCTTGCATTGTCGGAAGTACGGATACGTAAGTCCGATCGTTGCTCTTGGTTTTAAAATTCACGTGGCCTTCGACTTTGGCAAAAATTGTGTGGTCTTTACCCATGCCAACGCCGTCGCCTGGGTGCACTTTCGTGCCGCGTTGCTTGATGATGATGTTCCCGGGAATCACACGCTCGCCGCCGTATTTTTTCACGCCTAAACGGCGTCCGGCTGAATCGCGCCCATTGCGGGATGAACCACCTGCTTTTTTATGTGCCATAAGCGAATACTCTCTATTAGCGTTCCAAGACTCAGGCTTTGATGCCGGTAATCTTCAATACTGTTTCGTGTTGGCGATGGCCAGCCTTACGGCGGTAATTCTTCCGGCGCTTTTTCTTAAAAACGATAATCTTGGCGGCGCGCTTTTGCTCAACCACTTCGGCGGTTACTTCCGCACCCTTGACCAGTGGATCGCCAGTCGTCACGTCAGCCCCATTGCCGACCATGAGGACATCTTTGATTTTCACTTTTTTGCCAGCATCAGCATCAAGTTTTTCAACTTTGATGATGTCATTCTCAGCAACTTTATATTGCTTTCCGCCGGTTTTGATGACTGCAAACATCGTCTAAATACCTGAAAAAGGTGGTTCTTCCACCATAAACAAAGCGCCGGAGCGAAGAGCCGTCCCAGCGAAGGCGCGCACTATACGCGCGCGCGGGTCAGTGTCAAGGGATTCCGCTGGATTTCCCAGGTCAATTTACACCCCAAATGGCAGGCATTTTGTAACCCATAGAGCTCGAATGGGCAGAGGTTTCTGCTCGCGTTCAAATAGAGCCCGTCGAAGCCTACACCTTCCGTAAAGGCAAAAATTCGGCTATAGGTTTGGCGGGTTGCGGTTTTCGGTAATTGAGGAGAGGGAAATGATCAAAAAAATACTTGGTGGGATTGTTGGCCTCGCGGTGATTCTTGCCGCCATCGGATTTATCCTGCCCAATAATATCCATGTCGAACGGTCGATCGTGATCAATGCGCCGCAAGAAGATGTGTTTGCTCTGGTCAATAGCTTCCAGAATTTCAACAAATGGTCACCGTGGTATGAGCGTGAGCCAGATGCCAATTATAGCTACGAAGGCCCTGAGACCGGTGTTGGTGCTATCACCCGCTGGAAAGGTGAGGAGGTTGGCGCCGGTAGTCAGGAGATTGTCGAAAGTCATCCCCATGACAGCATTCGTGTGGTGCTCGATTTTGAAGATCAGGGGCGCGCTGATTCCTATTACTTATTTGAAACGGTTGATGGTGGAACCAAAGTGATTTGGGGCTTTGATACGGAAATGGGCTACAATCCGGTCGCGCGCTATATGGGGCTGATGATGGATAAGTGGGTTGGTGGCGACTATGAGCACGGCCTGGCCAATCTCAAAACCCTGGCTGAGACACAGCCTTAAACGCACGTCATGGCGCCGATAAACACGAGAGCAGGACAGGCTTCTGCTCTCGTGCCTCATTTAGTTTATGCAGCTGAGGTTAGGCTCGGTGCTAGTGCTTCTGATTTCAAGTAGCTCATCATGGTGTCAGCATCGGACACTTCGAAGGGATCGCTTTCGGCATTGTCTGAGAACCCTGGTTCAGCAAATAGCCTCTTAATCTCACCATTGTCGATGAAGGCTGAATAGCGCCAAGAGCGCATGCCGAAGCCGAGATTATCCTTATTTACCAACATGCCCATTTTCCGTGTGAACTCACCTGAGCCATCAGGCAGCATACGGACTTTTTCGATGCCTTGGTGTTTACCCCATTGAAACATGACAAAGGCATCGTTGACACTGAGGCAAATGACATCGTCGATACCGGCTGTGCGGAATTCACCATAGAGTTCTTCATAACGAGGCAGATGGGTCGATGAGCAGGTCGGTGTGAAGGCGCCCGGCAAAGCGAATAGAACGACTTTACGATTGGTGAATAGGTCATCACTGGTGAGGTCGTGCCAACGAAACGGGTTAGGGCCTTCGACCTTTTCATCTCGAATGCGGGTTTTGAAGGTCACTTTTGGGGTGTGCATAGCTAGCGGTTTCCTTATGATTATCGTTAAAAATCAAGTGATATTAGGTGTTTGTGATATATATTAGAATTATTCTAAGTTTGTAAAGAGCTGAGATGAAAATCTGTGATTAAAATCACCCCAAGGGCCTATGAAGGGCTGTTAAACCTCATCAGTGCGAAATTCCAATATGTCGCCAGGCTGGCAGTCGAGATAGGCGCAGATCTTCTCCAGTGTTGAAAACCGGATGCCTTTGATCTTACCTGATTTGATCAATGAAATGTTTTGTTCGGTGATGCCCGCATAAGCAGCCAAGTCTTTTGACTTTTTTTTGCGCACAGCAAGCATAACATCCAGGTTGACGATGATAGCCATATTAGAACCACCTATAAAATCTGCGCATTGTCTTCGGCAATGTTGTGTGCCTCGGACAGAACCCATGCAATGGCATAAAACAGCCCGCTTAAAAAGAAGAACTCGAGATCACTACCGCCAATGCCAATCGTGACCTGGCGCTGTCCTGGCCCGTTTACCCACGTGAGCATAGCATCCATGGGAATACCGTTCAGGATACTGAGGAATGATGAAACAACCAGCATAGCGGCAAAGGCACGGAGGTGACCGGTGACCGGTGGTTCAAAGATCGCGCCTTGATAAAACAGTTGAAACATCGACGCCAGTCGCGTGAGCCCATAGAGCAGGGGGATCTGCGGGATCATCGATATGCTAAAACCCAGCAGCCGCTGACCCAAACCAAACTCAGAAGAGGCAACCGCCTCGCGTATCAGGACATTACTAATTTGAGCGACAGGAACACCGGCCCAAAGGAGGCCGGTTGCAAGCGGTATGAGAATGATGCCGCCCAGACTGGCGATCCACATCTTGCGGCTCAGAGAGACAATAGCGGGTGTATTTGACATTAACTATAGTTCCTGTTTTATGTCGATTAATTAAAGTAAAACGATAATTATTTGTAGTGTAATATATGCCTATTTCTGCGCATTGGCAAATGGTGAGGGCATTTTTTAAGGTGCTCAGAGCGCTGCTCAACCGTGCCCCTTCTCGCCAGATGTGGGTGGCCGCCGGATTATCGCTGGTCGTCAATGGGTTAGTTTTGTTTCTTCTGTGGTTTGCGTTTTTGCCGCAGGCGATAGAGGTATTCATCCCTATACGGACGATAAATATCGTGATGGTTGAAGCCTCGCCCCCGAAAGATGATCCAGTGCCGACGGCGGAAGAGCCTCAATCTGATGAAATCCCTGCCGATGCTGGCGTGAAAGATTTATTGGCAGTTCTGTCGGCCGACAGTCAGTCAGGTCAAAAGGATCGTGAAACTGAACAAGCATTTGCGAGGTTTCTGCAAGATGCGACCTGCTTGGATAGGGTGGGCGGGGATGATGAAGAACGCCCGTTTGGTTGCGGTGCGGCGCAAACCCGATCTGAAGATGATCCTGAAAGACGCGAACGGGCACATATGATTTCGGCGAAATTTCTGGAACTAGCCTCAGAAGGTTTTGAAACGGATGCAGCGGGTGAAGCGCTGCCGGAGCCGACCGAAAAGGAAAATTTGGCCAAGCAAGGCGCATACCGCAATGACGGTGACGATGCGTTTGGCAAGTGGCCTTGGGAACGATAGGTGGGAACGTTAGAGAGGGAGCGCGAAGGGGAACGGTAGGAGGCAGCGTTCGCGACTTGAAAGGCTTTCGGCTCTCAGATAAGGTCCGCGGCTTCTAAGCCAGAGCCTGCGGAGAGGTGCCGGAGTGGTCGAACGGGGCGGTCTCGAAAACCGTTGAGCCTTATGGGTTCCGAGGGTTCGAATCCCTCTCTCTCCGCCACGCAGTCTTGCCAGATCCCACTAGTTTTTCAGCACTGCATATAAGTCAAACAGTCTCAAAGACTTAAGCGATATCTACTTACCTGTTTGAGGCTAAAACCGTCTCCAATCACACTGTTTTCGGAGACAAATGCGCGGCTGTCTCCGTCTCTGATTTTGACGGTCCGCTTAGTGAGTAATAGGACTTTCAATCCACCGCTTCATGAGGGCCCTTGCCAACCGTCGCCTCAATCCGATTCCGTAGAGCTGTCGATAGCTCTGAGTGGTTCTCCCAAATTATACAATTGAATTGGCGAACGTCGAAATGAAGATTGTCAATCTCATCCTGTCGACAACACCATATTACGGGGAGATTTAGACCAAGTGCGAAACCTGCTTCAAAATATACACCGCCACGATGACCGGTAAAATCTGCAACCAAAAATCGAGAGCGCCGAATGTGTGCGATAATCTCATCATCGATCTTGTTGTTGTGGTGGACTCTATCAATGCGGATGGGTTGATATCCAGCCTGGATTATTCCTGGCCGTAATCCGTCAGTATAGCTACTATTCATAGAACTATCAAACCACATGGCCACAAAGACTTGATCAGAACTTACTTGTTTAGAGCGGGCATTCTCGAGAGATATGTGACCTCGAGGAGTAATACGAATTTGGGTAGCACCTATAAATAGAATGTGACCTTCTTCCTCAAGAAATTGAAGAAGTTCCCTCACCTCTTCTGCACGACCAGAACAACTGGCGGCTATTAGTTCTGGATTTCGATGGTCGATTGCTGCGCCAAGCCTTGGCCATTTCCTGGCACAATAGTCCAATAGGCGATCTGCGCGCTCCTTCACACCCGGCAACCCTGTGAATTTGAATTCGTCGATCTTGTATGAATCTAGTTTTGGCAAAGTGCCTAAAATATTCTGCCATCTGATCCAATATGACATCATGACTTTTGCATCATCTGGCTCCGACGAGATTGACATCAGAATTGAGCGAGAAAGGCTGTACGATCCGCATTGACAGCAATCGGTTTTTATTGCGTCGCCTAAAAGGCCTTCTTCAGCGCGTATGGATTCACTATTACAGATTGGACAATAATTTGCCATTCCAGCCTCCAAGTTTTCTAGAGATCAAAATTTACATTAGCAGAAATTGAGGGACTGCTATGTGGCTTATCGGAAGCTATGGGTGATCTGATAGTATCATTTCTTGCATAGACCAAAGCGACGGCAATTCGGCGCGCGATAGAGTTTCGGCGGTGAGCGATATCGGCTGTGTCCCGCTTAAGATTTGCTCGGTGAGTTTCGGCGATAAGAAGGCGAGCGGCAGAATACGACTGATGTAGCGATTGTCGGTATCTTCACGCCTGGCAATCTCATTGATCGAATGAACCTCACCCGTTTGGAGTTGATGCCACCAGCCGTGAGCGCGTGCGAGTAGTTTGATCAGGGTGGGATCTTTTCTGATGGGTTGTGCGGTTCCGGTCTCAACGACGAGCTTGAGTTCTGATCCACGTCTGGTGAGTGTTAACGGTGTTTCGATGCGTATCATGGTGTCCGACCGACCTGCAGGAGTGTTTGCGGAAGCGTCCTGATCATCTGTTGGTATGCTGATTTCTTGATCAGACAGCAGGACCGAGAGCATCTCTGTTCGCTTGATCTTAAGTGTTAACTTGTCATCTCCGACTATGATCTCAGAGAAGACCGTCTTAACTAAAGTGTGATCATCGTTGGAAAGAGGTGCGGAAAGACAGGTTGTAATGACATCGCCAAACTGTCCTGCCTTGCTGATGAGAGCTCCCATATGCGGCACTAACTCTGTTTGCTGTCCGAACTGATCAATGAGCCAGCTCTGGTCTTTGAGATGAGAGGCAAGACAAGTAAGTACGGCCTGTTCGATCTCAGCAGCGGGATATCGATGCCTTGAGTCTCCGCTCCCATTGAGGGGTGTCTGATCGATGTAATAACGATAGGATTTGCCCTGTTTACTGGCATGAAACGGGGTGAGAGGTGTGCCATCTTCCAAGGTGATCAACCCGGCAAGAAGACTCTTGCTCTTGGTGTTGGTCTGATGGCGCCTTGTGTATCGGTTTTGCCTGAGTTGGATCTGAACTTTGTCCCAGACACTCACTTCGATGATCGCCTCGTGAAGCCCCTCATGGATCTGGTCTCCGTGTTTGATCTTGCCGATATAGAGGGGGTTCTGCAGAAGATGGTAGAGAGCACCTTTGGCGAAGGCCGAGGCCTCAACAGTCTTTCCTTTCTGAGTAACCCACCTCTTGGAACCAATCTGCTGCTGTTTGAGTTCCTCTACCAATTGCGGAACGGATCCCAGCTTAAGATAGAGATCGAAGATATGCCGGACCCGCTCAGCTTCCCCTTCGTTCACTTCCAGCTTGCGGTCTTTGACGTCATAGCCGAGTGATGGCCTTCCCCCCATCCACATGCCTTTCCTTTTAGAAGCGGCAATCTTATCGCGGATACGCTCGCCGGTGACCTCTCTTTCAAACTGCGCAAAAGACAGAAGCACATTGAGTGTAAGTCGTCCCATGGAGGTGGTGGTGTTGAAGGCTTGGGTCACGGACACAAACGACACGCCATGAGCATCAAAGATCTCAACGATCTTGGCAAAATCGGTCAGCGATCTTGTCAGTCGATCAACCTTGTAGACCACCACGACATCAATCTGACCTTGTTGGATTTGAGTCAGGATGGACTGCAGCGCGGGCCGATCCATGGTGCCACCGGAGATGCCACCATCATCGAATGGGTCAGACAAGACACGCCAACCTTCTCCCGCTTGGCTCTTTATATAAGCCTCACATGCTTCTCTCTGGGCATGAAGAGAATTGAAGTCCTGTTCCAGACCTTCTGCCACCGACTTCCTGGTATAGATGGCACATCGTTTCTTCGTGAGTTGTTTCATGAAGACCCCTGATCCAATGGTGCAGCTTCTTTGTTCTTGTTGCCATTCAATCCAAAGAACCTCGGTCCGGACCATTTGGTGCCGGTGATGGCGCCAGCGATCTGAGACAAGCTGGTCATCTTGCGACCATTCCACAAATAACCGTCTTCCAGCGACCAGACTTCGTGGCGTGTGCCCTGCCAATCGCGCATGAACCGGGTGCCGGGTTTGACCTGCGGGCTATCACCAATTGGCAACTCACCGGTCTCGCGGAAGGTCTCGGCAAGACGTAAGAGCCTCTTTTTGGTTGAAGG
>JAJFIN010000245.1 GCA_021774955.1 Alphaproteobacteria bacterium
CTGGGGGTAAGGTAGGTGTTCAATTTTTGCGAGTTTGTGTGCTGAATTTGGGTTCCAATGTTTCTTATGAAAGTACGCCTACGCTTGATAATGCGAATGCGGAAAATATCGATAAAAACAACATGTATGAGAATAATGGCATTTTGCTCTCTCCTCGTATTCGAATTGCCGCAATCAATGATTTAGCGATGGACACATCTTGCGGCTTATTTGCACCTTGTTTGCTTCAAACTTTATTCAACTCGTAGGATGAGGATATTCTGGAAAATATTAAGGGGTGGTTATGAAAAATGGTTAGCGCTTTACACCTGGCGACTTTTGCCTCGGTTTAAAGATATGGTGTAAAATCAATTGGTTAGCGTGAGTGTTTTGGAATAAGGCAGCGTTAACGCTTGAGTTGACGTTTGTTTACCGCAACTATTTTCAGACAATTTTCTTTAAAAAGACCCATTCAATCGGACGGCTTGCGTCGAGTATATCAGGCGCATAGTGTTCTACCTGGGGGCTGGTTTTTTTTCCATTCCGCGATCATCGCTAGAATTTGATCTGATGATCGTTTGTTGCCAGGGAAGAACGTTTCGATACGTAACTCTTGGAGTGTGATGTCTTGTGCTGTCCCCAATGTCGAAATCACCGAAAACAAATCCAGATGCCATTGGTTTTTCTTAAGTGTGATTTTTGTTGTCGGGCATGATGACAACGGTAATGCATCATCTTGAGAAGTTATTTCTGGGGCGTAAGTTTTAAGGGTGTCAATGAGTGACGACAACTTGTCGTCATGGGCATAATGTGTTTGTTCTCGTAATATACGCCGATACAACATGGGACCGATCTCCGGCCAATTGTCGATATATTTGCGCAATCCCTGAGGGTGATAAAGGAGTTTCACCATATTACCCATTACGGAGTCGGGCAAACTATCAGGTTCGACAAAATAAGAGGTTATGATGGGCATAACATCGTTTGTGAGCAGAATATTCCAGCAACGATCAACAGCGAACGCTCCATTTGGCTCATGCTTTCTCAAAATGAATTTTACTGCACACCTTACAGATCTTAGATCATCGGAATCTAGATCGAGTTCTGTGTATATTGCGGCGTAGCCGGCTGCCGTTAAGATTGCGTTTCTATCTCGGAGAGGAACGTCGAGAGCCTCGGATAGGCAATATATCATATCGCGGCTAGGAACAGATCGACCAGTCTCAATGAAGCTGATGTGGCGAGCAGAAACATTCGCAACCAATGCCAAATCTAGTTGACTTAAACGGCGCGTGTTGCGCCATTGTTTGACCAATTGCCCAGCAATGGATCGTGCATTTTGGTGTATAGTCATATCATCATTTCTGTGGTGCTTTCCCCGATAGCTGCAAACACGCACAAACTAAAGTACGACGGTGAAGCTCAGAACGAGCATAGAGCAACCCTATTGGTATGACGCGTTCATCCATCACCAATTGCCGAAATCATTGGCGAATAATTAGACCGCAAGAGGCGCGAATTTGTGACGCACTGCCAAGAAGTCTGTGGTTCTCGTCACAGAGCTGTTGTTATTACCTCTGAGGTAAGTGCGGCTCTTTTCTGGTCTCCATACGGTCGACGTCAAGCAACAGAGAAGGAGATGTTACTATGCGCAGTATACTGATTTCAATGTCAATAATATTTGTGAGTTTTGCAAGCTCGCTTACTGGCGCCAATGCCTCACAATATGCGGAGGCAATTACAGGATGCAAGTCTGCTATTCAACAAGAGGTGGGCGATGTCGATGGTCTATCGACGGTGCTGAAGAAAGTAAAATCAAAAGCTCGCTATAAGGTGCAGCTCAATTTTCGCGTTAGATATACCGATGACACTGGAAAAGCGATAAAAAGCAACGCTAAGTGTCTCGCAAAACAATCTGGAGAAGTATTGACGCTGGATGTTACGTAATTTGCGGACACTTATGTGAGGTTTGAAGTAACTAACGAACCGGTCTGTTTCTTTGGCGCAGGCCGGTTTTTTATGACCAACGCCCAGCTGAAAACTAACACTCCCAACACTTTCTTGACCCTATTTCGATGATCGTTCATCTTTGCTGAATGACCACTAAAGAGGGCCAAGGATGACTATGATTTCGATTGGGCAGTTGATTGGGTTGCGCGCAGAACAAAATCCCAATCGTCCGTCAATCACCCATGGTGACCGTACCATTACGCGACGGGAGTTCGAATTACGCACAAATAAGCTTGCCCGAGCCTATGAAGATCTTAGCGTGAGCGAAGGTGATTTTGTGACCATAGCGCTCCCCAATGGGATTGAGTTTTACGAAGCGGCCATAGCAGCGTGGAAACTAGGTGCAACGCCGCAACCGATCTCTGCAAAACTTCCACTCAATGAGCAGCAAGCGATCATTGATTTGGCCGAACCATCACTTGTTGTTGGTGTTGAGCCTGGCACCCATGGCGAAAGGATTTGCATCCCCGCGGGTTTTGAACCCGAGAGCTCGATAGACGAAGGCCCCTTACCGGATAAGACCGCGCGATTTTGGAAGGCACCCACATCGGGTGGCAGCACAGGGCGGCCCAAGTTGATTGTGGCGGAGCAGCCGGGGTGTTTTGAACCTAATCAACCGACACTGCGCATGATTGTCGATGGTGTTCAGCTGGTGCCGGGTCCGCTCTATCACAACGCACCATTTTCTTTTTCGACTTCGGGTTTGTTTTTCGGCAATCACATCGTTGTGATGAGCCGATTTGATGCGATGGAATCGCTCCGCTTGATTGATAAACATCGTGTGGATTGGGTCTGTATGGTGCCAACTATGATGCACCGCATTTGGCGTTTGCCGCCTGAAGAGCGAGACTGTCACAACCTTTCAAGCCTGCAAATTGTTTTACACCTCGCGGCACCATGTCCAGTTTGGTTGAAAGAGGCATGGATCGATTGGCTCGGCCCCGACCGCATTCATGAGCTCTATGCAGGCACGGAGGCGCAAGGCGCAACATGGATCACAGGTGAAGAATGGCTTGGGCACAAGGGATCTGTCGGAAAGCCCTTTCCAGGGACACAGATGAAGATTGTTGATGAGGTGGGCAATTCCGTGCCTGTAGGCACAATAGGGGAGGTTTTTATGCGACCCGATGCAGGTCCAGGAACGACATATCATTACGTGGGAGCTGAACCTAAATCGATCGAAGATGGTTGGGAATCAATCGGTGACATGGGTTCAATGGATGAAGGTGGTTATCTTTACCTTGCTGATCGTCAAACCGACATGATCCTTTCTGGAGG
>JAJFIN010000246.1 GCA_021774955.1 Alphaproteobacteria bacterium
TCAGCCCAGTGAAGCCCTTGCAGCGCCCCGCGCTTTCGATTAGGTTGCGCGCCTCACGACCCCAAGAATATGGCCCCTGCGGCCCGATTCATGGCCCAAGGCACCCGTAGCTCAGCTGGATAGAGCGCTGCCCTCCGAAGGCAGAGGTCGCACGTTCAAATCGTGCCGGGTGCGCCAGTAAAATCAAGGGGTTAGGAGGGATTACGGCTCAATCCAAACTAACAGTGCTCCGGCAGCCCTGATCGTCAGGGGGCTTAGGCGGGAGATGAGGTGAATTCGTCAGGATTGACGTTTTGCCGTCATTGCGGCTCTGATTTCTGCAACCATTTCATCGGTCAAGATGGGCTTGGATATATAGCCGTCCATTCCGTCTGCCAGGTATTCCTCGCGTTGGCCGGCCATTGCGTGGGCGGTCAGAGCAATGATGGGAAGCTTTGCAGTTGCTTCACTGTCCATAGAGCGGATTTTTTTCATAGCTTCAATCCCACCCATGACCGGCATCTGAACGTCCATCAGGATAGCATCAAGAGGCTTTGAGCCTTGCGGTGGATGAGCCACACGGTCCAGCACTTGCTCGCCATTCTCGACAATCTCGAACCTGGCGCCAAGCCTTTCAAGCAAGGCGGAAATAACCAATTGATTGGTCGAATTATCTTCGGCGACCAGAATATGAAGTCCAGAAAGATCCTCATACTGATGATCCGGCTTTGGTGTGGAGTGTTGGATCTCACTTACACTAGAGGCTTCGTAAGGCAGGATGAACCAAAAGCGGCTGCCTTTACCGACAGTGCTGTCGACCCCAATTTCACCACCAAGCAGTTCCGTCAGCTCTCGGCAAATAGAAAGGCCGAGACCCGTGCCTTCATGACGCCGCGATGCGGAGCCATCGATTTGGCGGAAGCGATCAAATATGAGAGCGATCTTGTCTTGTTCAATCCCTTCACCGGTATCTTCGACTGAGAAGAGCAGTTTCATTGGATCGAGGCCATGTTCCACACGGGCCACCGAAACAACAATCTGACCGGTACTTGTGAACTTCAAGGCATTGCCAACCAAATTAAGCAATATTTGTCGTAGATGGTTGCCGTCCATGAACACGGAGCGTGGAACATTCTTGTCAATCTCGGCTTTTAGTGTGAGGCCTTGAGTGTCGGCCTGATGTCCGAGAAGATCGATGACCTGATCGAACAGGTTCGAGATGCTGACATCGCTTCTCGATATACTCATGTGCCCCGCTTCGAGGCGGGAAAGATCGAGAATGTCATTGATGATGTTGAGGAGTGCATTCGCTGAGTTGCGAGCATTTTCTAGATAATGCCAGTGTTTGTCCGAAAGGGCTTCTTGAGGAATGAGGTTCAACATTCCCAGAATACCAGTCATTGGCGTGCGAATTTCATGGCTCATATTTGCCAGAAATTCCGATTTCATATGGGTCGTCGACTCAGCGGATTCCTTTGCCTTGAACAGCGCGCGCTCTGCTTCCTTCTGTTGCGAGATGTCCCGCCATGTGCACAAAAGAAGATCCTGACCTTCGACAGGGACACGCGTAAGAGCCACATCAACTGGAAAAACCTCACCATCCTTTTTTTTGTGATCCCATTCAAATCGATGGCTGCCGTTTTTGTAAGCCAGCTCCATCATTTCATTGGCCTTATCGAAAGATTTGCGACCATCGGGCTGAAATTCAGGAGAGAGTTCAGAGGGGTGTGTATTCGTCAGATCTTCAACACTATCGTAGCGCAACATTTTTACTGCCGCTGGATTAGCGTTAGTAAAAATGTGATCTTTGATGAGCCACATACCTTCGTCAGAGGCTTCGAAAAGAGTTTGATATTTTTGCTCATTCTCCCGTCGCTGGCGATTGTTGGAGTACAAGTACCCTTCAGGCACATAATGCCCCAAGATGCCTATGATTTTTCGATCTTGGTTCTTCAGGGTACGGACCATTACTGATGGTCGTGCGACGGGTTGATCGGGTAAGAAACCCTGGATCTCTTCAATATGATGTTTAATTTCGCCTTTCAAGACGCGGTCAGCTATAATAGCTAGGCGATCAGCTATCGGGCCAGGCATAAAGTCAGCATCCCTAAGTCCAATAACACCAGCAGGGCTATCAAAGCCAAAGTCAGAAGCGAAGGCAGGGTTGCAGCCAAGATACCGAAGGCTAGCGTCTTTCCAGAAAAGAGGAAAGGCGAGTGAGGCAAACACATCGGTTTCTAGAACTGGTGAAGTCGGGTTAAATGCTTTTTTCATTGCCTGAAGGAGCATGCGTTTGCTGCCTGGTTCTGCGGTCTATCTCCAATTTAGGTTATGATGGTAAATATCTGTTTATCGTTTCTCGCAATATTCTGTGTGGAATAATCAAAAGATTCCTATTTGCCTTGGGATACTTGACCTGGAAGCGTGTCGAAACGCCGGAAATACCAGCCTTTTTACGGCCTGTACGCTCATCACAGTTTGGGCCATCCGTCACATCGCCGTCCAGTGATCACAACCCACACTGCTTGTGCTGGCAAAACTCCCTAGCCTTCCCATCTAGAGTTTATCGCAGCAAGGCGAAAAGAATTTTCAGGCCGGTAAAGGCCTACAGTGAAGGAGAGAAAAATGACCATTTTTGCAAACACATTGATCACCACTTTGGTTGGTTTCATGGTTATCGGTTCGATCGTTCAACTTGCTTGAGGCCTTAACCCCGACGAGTTGAATTAAGCGCCCGCGAGGCTTCTCAAGAAGAGGCCTTGTGGGCGCCTTGGTATCTGGACAACGTCCTGCAAATCACAGTGGATTTTTCGACAAGCTTTCTTCTTTCCATGAACCCGCAAGCGGCTTTCTGACCGCCGCGGCAAAACGTTCATGATAGTTGGGGTGCTCAGTACCCATCCATCGATCCCACCACGAAAAGTACAAGCCATAATTCCATCCCGCTTGCGCATGATGCAGATCGTGATGGGTGACACTGGTCATCCAATCAAACAGCGGTCGGCCGTCACGCCGTGCTGGAAACAATTCATAGCCACTATGGCCCATGGCATTGCGGATCATCATGTGATTGACAAAAATAAAGATCGCCAAGGATGAAGACGGAACGAGCAGCAAAACCAACGGTAGATAAATGGCATTGACCACGGCTTCGCCGACATTGAACGAGTAAGAAGTCCATGGGCTCGGATTAAAAGATTTGTGGTGCAGCCGGTGGAGCCGTCTGAAAAGTTTTGGGTGATGGATTAATCGGTGGGTCCAATAAAACCAGGCGTCATGTAGAACAATCAGTGCAGCGGTCGATGTGACGAGGTAGGGCCATCCGCGCTCAAGAGGATTCATATAGATCACGTCAAATCCGCTGACGACAAGAAAGACGATAGTAAGCCCGCCAACGGCCGCGAAAATTGCTGATGTCCGAATGGAAGCTCTTATTTCCCAACGCATTTGCGTCCAATCTGGAGAGCTGTCACGTATTTTCCGGTTAACCAACGCGCGCCCCAGCATCAGATTGACGATAAGGTAGATACCTCCGGCGCCAACAAAATAGCGCCCAGTGTCAAACAACCAAATCTTAGGGAACCGTGTGGCGGCAATGGATGCGAGGGTGGCCAGGTCGGTTGATAATTCGTGCATAAAGGAGGCTCCTTGTTATCCGCCTCAATTACCAGCATTTACAATAAATAGTCTCTCCGATCTCGAACACCTATTACCCATTTCGAATGTGGCGAGGGTTTTTCAGATTCGGCCAAATTTCAGTTGAGTGCTTTGGACCTGAATTCCGTCGGGGTGAGGCCGGTTGCTTCTTTGAACGCACGATTAAAGGGACCGATCGATCCATAACCAACTTCAAGCGCGATCTGCACCACCTGCTGTCGCCCGCGCTCAGGGTCACTCAAGAGCGATTTAGCATCAGCAATGCGCCATTGATTCAGAAACGCAGAAAAATTGCGGTAGCCTAATTCCTGATTGATCAAGCGGCGTAGGACGTGAGCTGGCGTTCCTAAATCAGTGGCCAATTGCGAGACCGTCAGCCCTTCGCGGTGATGAGTGCCCGCTTCCATCAACGCGATGAGTTTGTCAAAGATGGGGCGGTCAATGGCGCGCAATGTCGGCGACGCTGACGCACCACTTGAGACCTGCGTCGAGGTGACAGCTAAGGGCGGGTCGCCCAACAGCGAGATATTCATGGCCAAAAGTTTATAAGCAAAGATGACAGCCGGTATGAACAAAGCCGTTGCCTGAAAAAGGGAGAGCTTCACATAAACCGGGGTAAACCAATTTGTGACCTCAAGCATAGTGACTGCGATGCCTGTTGCCGCCACGGTCACCGCAAACAACACGCGAAATTGCCGCCGCTCTTCGATGAGATCGTTCACTGCGTCCGAAAGCGCCAGATACATGGTGTGTCCCATCAGGGTCAAAACCAGCACCTCGTGCGCAAAGAAAGCGATGTCAGCCTCTATGGATCCGGGGCCTATACGCCGGGCCAATTGGATGATTGCGATGATAACAAATGGGGCAAATCGCCATGCCCGCCACTCGAACCGGTCGTCAAAAAGCGAAGTTGCAAACCACCAAAAGAATACCGAATTAAAAGTCGCAAAGAACGATGCCACCGGAATAAAAACGCCGAAGACATCGCGCAATACCATCGATGAGTAAGGCACCCACAGCGTTGTCGCGAAAGTAAACAACGCGCCAAGACGCGCTGGCCAGCCCGAACGAAAATGGGCGATGAAATGCATGAAAATAATAAAAGTCATTCCAGCGGTTGCGCCCCGAAGGAAGAACTCAAATTGAAGTGCCTGGCTCATAGCATTGCAGGCTGACGCTGTGTAAAGCTCACGTCAATGGTGAAGATGATCGTGAGTAACATGTGCCATCCTGGTACGCTTTTATTATTGCATACCGAAAACGAGCCCAGCTCAGCCATTCGTGCACCTGTCACAGACACATCCAGCTCATCACATCGCAGTCCAGAGGTCACAGCACCAGGCCTTGTCGCTGGTAAAAAGAAACCAACGGGTCCATCTATAATTCACCGCG
Organism: Alphaproteobacteria bacterium; assembly: GCA_021774955.1. Lineage (GTDB taxonomy): Bacteria > Pseudomonadota > Alphaproteobacteria > M2410 > M2410 > JAJFIN01. The sequence continues at coordinate 5,029 of JAJFIN010000246.1, forward strand.
GAAACGCGAAAAGAATTTTCCGGCCCCAACCGGCCTCCACGACCAAGGAGATCTAAAATGACAACATTCGCAAACACAGCCATCACGGTTTTGATTAGCATTATGGTTGTTGGTTCTATCGTTCAACTCGTTTAGCACCTCAACCCGAAACTTAAAAAACTGCTGAATACCGAAAACGCCCGCAAGAGGTCCTCTGGTTCCCCTCGCGGGCGTTAGTGTGACCGGCCCAAATTTGTTCGCTCATCACACCGCCGTACAACCATCACAGGATGGGTTCCAAGTTCTGGAAATTTTTCAATCTGACCCCACTTAAAGTTTAACGCAGCAACGTTAGAGAATTTTCCGGCCAGCAGGCCGCACCACGAAGGAGACACAAAATGACAACATTCGCAAACACAGCCATCACAGCACTAGTTAGCCTTATGGTTATTGGTTCTATCGTTCAACTCGCCTAACCCTTCCCCCTCGCAAGTAAAAACGCCGTGCTCTTGTAAAAGACGCGGCGTTTTTTTGTGACTGGGTGGCATTTCGATTGGGTGCATCACCCTTTGATTCGCTCATAGAGTTTGTCTTTGTAACTCCTGCTCAACGGCACATGGGCCCCGCTGTTTAAGTGGATACGCGAATTACCGTTTTGAAGGTGTAGGATTTCGTCAATCATATCCAAATTGATGATGAAGCTGCGGTGAACGCGGACAAAATGTTGAGCGTCGAGCTTGCGTTCTAATTCTTGCAAAGGACTGCGCACCAAATATTCATGACCCTCAGAAAAAACCCGCACATAATTGGCCGATGCTTGCAGCCATTCGATTTTTTTGGTGCTTAACGGTCGGTCACCCTTACCTTGTTTTACCAAAATTTTAGTTAGAACCGGTTGCGGAGCATCCTCAACCCGCCCGTCGGTCACGGGTGAAGGTGACAAGGCTTCATCCAATGCTTGACGTGTGCGGTACAGACGATAGGCCCAAATGATCAAGGAGAAGCCAACATAGACCGGTACGTCTTTTGCCATTTCATAGGTGAACATTTGGACCAGGCCAAAGGGGCCGTCCGGAATATCGTGAATGTAGGTGAGTTCTTGATAGCGATAGATAAGACTACGCAATGCCATCATCAAACCAACATGACCAATGGTAAACAGCACCGCACCGCCGCTATGCGCAATTACGGTCTTTACCACATGGTCGTGATCAAAGGGGAAGTAGTCGAGCCAACGGCGAACAAACATCACCATGATTAGAGCGGAGAACCCCGAGCTGAGTTCGTTAGTGATTAGACGCAAGCGTGAGAGTGGAACACCTTGCGCGGCATAGTCTGACCAAATGATAAACGCCCCGAGCGACCACAGCAGGGCAATCAGAATGACCCAAAAGCCAACTTCTAAATCTTTAACCGGCCAAATTTTATCGGTTTTGCTTTGAGGTACTAAATCCCGTCCCAACACTAGTGCAACCCGTCCCCGAGGCTGGCGGTTCAGCCCCTTTCCTCTATCGATGTAGCTCCTCATGCGCCACTAAGCAACCAATGCGTACTGGGGAGCGTGTGTGAAGGATCTTTCTCGGAAAGACCTTACCTCTTTTAAAAAACAAGGAAAGTTAGATGATGAGTATGAGAGACAAAAAGGATGTTGCCTTCGCATTAGGCCTCGTTCTAGCAGGGGCAACAATCGCATCTGGCGCTTCCGCGCAGGATATGGAAGCGCCGCGAAATGACGTCTTCTCTGGCCCCTATGTCGGTGTTGACGTTGGATCACAGAACCTATTTGGCGGCTCCTTAGTGGGTGGCGTTGATATGCTGGCCCAAGAATCACGGGCTGTTGTCGAATTTCTTGGCGGATGGCGTTGGCAGTTTGATAATGGTCTCGTTTTTGGTGTGGAGGGTCAGTTTGGTTTTACCGATGGTAATCTGACATTGTCGGATCCAGCCAATCTGCTTTTAATCACCTATGAGAATGATGCTCAATATGGCTATGGCGCTACTTTTGGCCGCGCCTTCGGTAGCCAGAGAGATCTCTTGCTCTTTGGATATGTGTTCGACACCACGCGTGAATTTGATGTGACCATCCAAAATGCCTTTGGCACATTTACTCAAAATGACGAGCAAGGCTTTATTCGTTATGGTCTTGGTGTTGAAAAGCAGATCCACAATGGATGGATTGCGCGCGCTTCACTTGGCCAGGTTAGTGCGGATTTCACGCGTCAAACCAATATCGATGTCGAAGACAAAACAGATTTTACTTTTGCTATCCTCTATCAGTTCTAGCGGCAGGAAAAAATAACGGTTATCTGCGCTCTATGGTCGCCAGTGTGATCCTGATAATGTAGTGATGGTGCTAATATCAGGATCTCTTGGGCTATCATGAGCGACGTTGAAAAAGGCGCTTACCTCCTCCTCATTAAACTTGAGCATGATCGCAGAGTTGAAATCGGTCGGCTTGGTTGCTTTGATTTTGCTGCCGGATATTACGCTTATTGTGGCAGCGCATACGGTCCCGGTGGCTTGGTTGCGCGAGTGACCCGGCACGTCTCTTCAGCAAAAAACAAACATTGGCACATCGACTATCTTATGGCTCACGCAGAAATCGTCCGCGTCGGTCTTAAACCCAACGGCAAAGAGTGTAGCCTGATTGAAGACATACTCCGCGTTAAGGGGGGCGACATTCCTGTACAAGGCTTTGGTAGCTCGGATTGCACACTTTGCGACAGCCATCTTGTGTACTTTGTGGAACGCCCAAATCTAGCGACCCTGCAGCTCACCGCCTTCTCCCTCTGACAGACCGATACGCCCCTACGCGACGCATTTGCACCGCGATGCGAGTCCAGGCATACTTACCCCCAAGGGTTGCCTCAACACGACACGGGGAAGACAAAATGGTTAGAACGAAAGTCCTATCACTGTTGCTTAGCGGCGTGATGCTAGGTTCGCTAGGGGCCTGCGCTACTGTAGAAAACATGACCTCTTCATTGAGGCCATATGATTGTGGGCCGGTCGAAGCCGCACTCGCTCACAGTGATCGACCACAGACAGACCGCGACCGCGATGCTGGCCGCAAGCCCGATGAGGTGCTCTGCTTTCTAGGTGTTACATCTCGCATGGATGTTTTAGATCTCTTTGCGGCGGGCGGCTATTACACCGAAATTCTTGGTCATCTCACGCAAGGTGAAGGATCGGTAACAGCCTACAACAATGCGGGCTATTACAACTTCTCAAAGGACGCGATTGCCAAACGATACGACGGTAGCCGACTGACAGAGGTCAAACACGTCACCGCAGAAGTTGATGCCATGCCGTTTGAGGCCGGTGAGTTCGATGTTGCCATATTGATATTGGCCTACCATGACATCTATTTCAAAGAAGAAGGCGAGGATGAAGGGATCATTGATGGACCTGCCATGCTCGCCGGGGTCATGAAAAGCCTAAAACCCGGTGGTGTTTTGGGTGTGGTTGATCACGTCGCCAAAGAAGGGGCACCCGTTGAAACCGGCGGTACAATCCACCGCATCGATCCGGCGCTAATGCGCAGAGAAATAGAGGCTGCTGGATTTGTTTTTGACGGTGAGCATGATGCTCTACGCAATCCAGAAGATGATCTAGAAAAACCGATGTGGGCAAAAGGTATCCGCGGTAAAACAGATCGGGTGATCTATCGCTTCGAGAAACCGAAACGGTAACTGGAATATTTCATTTTTGTAGGAATGGCAAAAGGCCTCGCAGAGCGCGGGGCCTTTCTTATTGTTAGTGGAGAAACTTTGTTGTGCCAGGCCGTAAACAACCGTCTAAAATTTCTTGTGCTTTTTGATGCCGTTCTTCAAAAGTGTCGCCATCAATAAAGTGGATCTCTCCAACCAGCGTATCAGTATGATTAAGTTGGGCATCTAGGACGACCACATCGCGCTCGTAATAGTCTGCTATTAGGCCTGCGATCTTTGATGCTGCTTGTAAATTTCCATCGTCTGCTTCCTCAACGATGAGAGCCACTAGTCCTTTGACAAACTCTTCTTTCTTTGTACTGACAGCAGCGAAATCGAATTCATTGAGTCCAGAATTTCCAACCTTAAATTCAAGCTCAACTGCCCGTCCGGAAAACACGACAAAAAAAGAACCATTGTCTTCTAATGTTTCGGTACTTTGATTATTAGACATGCCCATCCCCACGCAACATTACTGAAGCTAAATTTATCAGCTCACAGCATGGCGGGGAATGAAAAGATGAATAAATGGTTAATGGTTTAGGTCAAACAAGAGTGGATCTAATCGTTGTTCCACCAGTCTTTAATCGACCAATCTGGTGAGAGGGTTTTACCCGCAGGGTCACCGTCGGCCTCTTCTATAGCTTCGCGATAGGCCTCATCGCTTGTAAAAGGCTCTAATGCGGCAAACTCTTCAATATTTGCGTCAATGATTTTGCCGCCAGACTTAGGCAAGATCTTATAGATTTTACCATCTCTGCCGATGATTGGGATAACTCGCCCCGAGCGGGAGAACACACGACGCATAGAAGCTGATTGATCGATGTAAGCCTCTTCTTCATCCTCATCGTGCTCAAAGATGTAGACGTAGGCTTCAATGAGCTGGTCAACGAATTCCTGTTCGACGATCTGTAAGTTTGAAATTACCCAGCAGCGATCTTCGAAAGTCCAATAATAGGATAAGCCGATGATTTCCTTCTCTTTGGTAAAGTAAGGAAAAAACGGAAAAGAACGACAAGCAACAGTTCGATGTTCTCGCTCGCAATGAGCAGCCCCTTTGCACTCAATCGCCAAACAGCTGGGCGCAAGTTCATCAACGATTTGCCGTGACGCAGCATCTGTCGGTTTGAACCCGCGCCACAAATCAGTACGCTTTTTAAGGTATTTATATTCTGCCCGTTCTACGACCGGTACAGCGTTGTCGGTAGTACAGCAAACCGGTTCGCCGCCATTGAGAGGTGCGCACATGCGTCCACAATCATAGCGTTGGGAAACCGGGGCGGTAAACCGTTCGTGTACGTGCCCGAAATGTTTTACCTTCATAGCCATACTAAAAATTTTACTCCTGCATGCGAATCAGCGCGCAGTTTAGCGTTGGCGATCAAGATTGCTAGTCTGATGTGGTGATAGGCACTTCAAGAGGTCAAGCAACTAAGATGACATACACGCCGCTTCGGCCTTGTTTACGACGAAGGTGCCATCCGCGCGGCGGTAAAAGATTACCTGTGGGACCATCTTCCCCGGCGAGTGGGCTCGATAGAGTTGGCATCCATTCGAGTCGGGCGTTCCTACTGGAACCATGTACATGTCATCACCCGTTTGGATAGCCCCGTCCGGTAAATCGTCATCAGAAATGGATTCGCAGGCGACGCAACTGAGCAAGATGCTTGCGACCAATAGAGATTTCAACATCGTAGTCTGCCTTAAAATGATGCGCGTCCGCGCAGCATGAATGTCGTTGCTTGCTCTTCGTTCACAGAATGACCTGGATTCACCTGATATACAAGATTGCTGTAAAGCGAGAAACTACTTGTAATGGGGGTCTCGTAGGACATTTCCAGATCAAGCTCTCGACCTGACGGCGCTAAACCAACGCTGCGCGTTGAGAAGCCAACTTCTTCAGTCCAATAATCATAGGAATCAGACAGGATTAGAGAAACAGATCCGCTTTCTGCACGTAACGGTTGGCTGACGCCAAAAGCAAAACGCGCATTCGGTCTCAAGGCATCCTCCACTGCAAAGCCGGCGCGGAAGTGAGACAGGCGAAGATCCGTGACATCGCCGATGAGACTATTCTCAGCGGATTGTACCTGGGTCGTGCCTGTGGTTGCTTGACCGAATACTGAAAGCCGATCATTGAGTGCCCAATCCGCCTTTGCCGAGATGAAGCTGGTTTCAGCTCCGGTGCCAAACTGCAGTGCACCCGCCGAACGGCTTTCAAGGACGGAACCCTTCTCGCGAATGAATCCAGCCTCCACACCGACGCGACCGTGGGCGACAACCCGGTCAATCGCAGCAGCTATTGTCAACCGATCCGTGCTGGCATGACGGTCCGGCAGAACCGGTGAATAGCCATATTGAATCTCTTCTGTTCCAAACCCAACTTGCAGGTTCCACTGATCAGACAGCCGGTGTGTCACAGCATATTGTTGTCCGTCACCTGAATAGCTAAACAACAGAGGATTAGTGTTGGCGCCCGAACCAAGAAATGGATCCGCACCTAAACCTTGTCTCAGTCTTACATTGTTGGAAAAGACTTCGTTGATGCTGGCTCCGTAGCCAACCGCCAGTGTCGTCTTCTCCGATAGGCTTTGTGAGAACGTTAAGCGTGTCCGATCAAATTGATTGGCTTCGTCTTCAAATAGGCCTAACCCGGTTGCTGTTTCATAATCCCTCACGGAACTCTGCTGTGTTGCTACTGACAGAGTATTGCCTGCTGCGAGAGAAATGGATCCTGATTTCCAACGTCGGAAAGAATCGAGCCTTTGATCAATGTTGAGGCTGCCACGGCGCGCCCGAACACGACCAGCAATGTCGCTGACATAGGCCCGGTCAAAACCATCTAAAAAGATAGTATCCCTAAAGGGACCAGGTCCCGTAAGGGCATCACCAAAGGCTGGGCCCAATTCGACACCCGAAAGCTCAACATTGACCTGTTGCACGCCTTCTACCGTTTGCACCAAGTAAGAAAATGTACCCAGAGGATTGATCGCTTTACCGATATCGAGTAATCCACGGCCATTCACGGCATCGACGCCGGTCGCCCCTAAATCCACCGCCGAATCCCAAAGAATTTGAATAAGCTGATCCGCCGTCAATGCTGGAAATTTCTCAATCAGCAGAGCGATTGCACCTGCAATATGAGGGGCAGCAAAAGAGGTGCCAGATCCAACAACCAGCGTGTCATTGATGCCCGTGGTGAGAACATCTTCACCTGGTGCGAGCAAATAAAATTGCTGACCGGTTCCTGCGCGGTTAGAGAAACTAGATATAATTGCACCGGTGTCGATCGATCCAGCGATGATAACCCGCCCTCGTGCAATGGCATCGGTGGCGATCAGACTAAACGGTTCTGGATTAGCATTACCATCATTGCCAGCGGAAATCACCACAATGATGCCTGCATCAACAGCCCTTCCTATGGCGGCTCTCAACGTGGCATTCGCAGCGGAGCCACCAAGGCTAAAGTTAATCACTCGAACGCCTTGGCTTATGGCAAAATCAGTTGCAGTAGCAAGATCGCTATCAAAGAAAGAACAGTCACCAGGGTTTGCAGTACAAGAGCCAGGATCATCCGTACGCAGAGCTAAAACTTGCGCATTGAACGCCACGCCGTGAGAGCCAATGTCATTTTTCTCAGCGACCGCAAATCCAGCAACAAAGGTTCCGTGTCCATTGGTGTCGTTCAAACTATTGCGAGAGCCAATAATATCTCGGCTTGCTGGATGGATATTGGCGTCAAGGTCAAGGTGGTCAATATCGATACCGGTATCAATGACGGCTACTATGATGCCAGTACCAGTCACACCATCTTCATAGGCATTCAAGGCTCCGATTAATGCCAAGCCGGGATTCTGTTGAAATTCAGCGGTGTCAAAGACACTTCCTGAAGGAGGAGGAGGCGTTGGAGGTGGTGTCGGCGTCGGTGTCGGTGTGACTGCAGCTGGATCACTACTGCCGCCGCCGCACGCAACAAGCGTCAGCATTCCCGCTAAGCCGAGAACAATTCTAAACTTACTCATGCCGGTTACTCCCCCGGATTTGGCAGCACTTACAAGACTGCCGGTAAGAGCACTCCCGCCAGTGCTCAACGCCCCAAAAAAGCGCAACGCGCTGGCCTTTTGTGAAGGGCTCTGCGCAATCAAATGGTTGCTGTCTCATTTTGGAACCTGCATCCTAGTGGCTGTATTTACCAATTTCCACACTTATTCTACCCGTTCATCCCTTTCATAACGTTAACCTTGCTGTAAAAATTGGGTAACCAAGGTGCCAAGACACAACAGTGTTTCGAAGCAAGTGTGATCCTCGCTTCTAGGCGCTAAGCGAGAATTCGCTAAGCTAACAGTGTTTAGACCGTTGCATATTTGCTACCGGTCAAATCATATCTGGGGGCAAAATGGACAAGGTTGTTATCGGCTACGCGCGCTTTGTCACGCGCTTTCACTGGCTTGTCCTTCTAATCTCCCTGGCTATTGGCCTCTCACTGTTAAGCGGTGGCCGCTTTCTCCAATTTACCAACGATTACCGGTATTTTTTTAGCGAGGATAATCCGAACCTTACCGCCTGGGACCTGGTCCAGCGTACTTACACTAAGAGCGACACACTTTTATGGATTATCAGGCCCAATGAAGGTGAGGTCACAGATCCGAGGATCTTGAAAATCATAGGCGAGGCCACTGAGCGCGCTTGGCAAACGCCGTATTCATTGAGAGTCGATTCCCTCACTAATTTTCAACACACCCACGCAGATGAAGACGATCTCTATGTCGGTGATCTTGTCCCTGACCCCGAGAATGTCTCTGCGGAGGAAGCCGCTTCTATCAAGTCGATCGCTTTGGCTGAACCGCTCTTGGTCTCGCGCGTAATTGCGCCAGATGCTCGAACAACAGCCGTGATGGCAACGCTGCAAATGGCTGAGGATGATGTTGTGGCCTCTGCGCAGGCCATGGCGCACGCACGCGCGCTTAAAAGTGATCTGCAGGCAGCCTATCCCGATGTGGAGATTGCGCTTACCGGCTCTGTTACGCTTTCCAATGCCTTTTCGGAATCATCACAAGGCGACCTTAAGACGCTTGTCCCGATCATGCTCGCGGTTATCGGGCTGACGATCTTTATCCTGACGCGATCCATTACCGGCACTGCATCGTCCTTAGGCGTTGTCCTGTTGTCAGCCGGATCAGCCATGGGTCTTGCGTCATATCTCGGTGTTAAAATTTCTCCACCCAGTGCCGGAGCGCCAACCGTTATTCTGACCATCGCGGTGGCCGATGCGATCCATTTGTTGGTAACCACATTGATCGTCATGCGTCAGGGCCGTTCCAAGGTCGAGGCTATCGTTGAAAGCCTTAGGGTCAACATGGCACCAGTGTTCCTAACCAGCCTCACTACGGCGATCGGCTTTTTAAGCTTGAACTTTTCTGATGCCCCGCCGATGCGAGACCTGGGCAATATCGCAGCGGTCGGTGCCATGCTGGCTTGGTTTTTCTCAATCACATTATTTCCTGCACTCTTGGCGTTGTTTCCCCTAAAAGCCAGTGCGACTATTGAGAGCCAAAGCACACTCATGGAAAAGATTGCAGGGCCGATCATCGCACTGCGCTTTCCGATCATGTTGATTTTTGTTGGCTTTGTTGGAGCGAGTGCGATCGCAATACCAAAACTTCAGTTCAATGATCGTTTTGTAGAATATTTCGATTACAGTACGGAATTTCGTCGTGACACTGAGTTCGCAATCGAGCATCTCACGGGGATCTACCAGATCAATTATTCGATCAATGCGGCTGATTCAGGTGGCATTGCTGACCCTGACTATCTGCGTCGGGTGGATCAATTCGCCGAGTGGTCGCGCCAACAACCCGAAGTCATGAACGTGGCAAGCTTCACAGACATCATGAAGCGTCTGAATAAGAATATGCACGGCGATGATCCAAGCTATTACCGGACGCCCGATGATAGAGATCTCGCTGCGCAATATTTGCTGCTTTATGAGATGTCACTGCCTTATGGATTGGATCTCAATGATCAGTTGAATGTGGATAAATCTGCGTCACGGGTCATTGTCACTCTGGATAACATTTCGACCAATGAAATGGCAGCTCTTCGTGCCCGCACGCAGACCTGGTTTGACGTAAATTTCCCCACCCATATGCACGCAGCCCCCGCAGGTCAGGCGGTAATGTTTTCATTCATCGGCCGTAACAATTTCGAAGCGATGAAGGCGGGCGCCGTTTTTGCTCTGGTCATGATCACGATTTGTTTGTTTATCGCCTTGCGCAATCTACGTCTGAGCGCTCTCAGCATTATACCGAATGTGACGCCACCCATTTTGGCCTTCGGCATCTATTTTCTATTTGTCAAAGAAGTGGGATTCTGGTCGACCTTTGTCGGCCCGGCGGCATTGGGTCTGATTGTCGATGCCACGGTGCACTTTCTCAGCAAATACCGCCGGGCGCGGGTTGAACATGGCCATGATGCCAAGGGTGGAGTGCGTTATGCCTTTTCCACGGTGGGCACCGCGCTGCTCGTCTCGACGCTTGTCCTTGTTGCTGGCTTTTCGGTATTGGCTCTTTCAGCGTGGCGCATTAACGCCATGTTAGGCATCATGGTGGCGCTTACTATTGGGGTCGCTTTAATTGTGGATTTCTTACTTTTGCCTGCTTTGCTTGTTAGCCTCGACGGTAGAAAGAAGGCCGCTACGCCTGCTTGAGGGCGGGTGAGGCGGTATAGTTGATGAAAAGGAACGTGTAATGGCTCATCCCTTCAATCGGATCATCCTAGGGCTTACCGCTCTTCTGTTTGGCACTCTCGGTGCTTCAGCACTAGAGCTTTCCGATGACCCAAAAGAAAAGGGCCGCCAGATTGCCGACGAAGCTGAGGCCCGGGACTTAGGCTTTGAGGACAGCCATGCCACCATGGCCATGATTCTGACCAACGCCTATGGCGATCGCAGTGAACGCGAGTTGCGCTTCAAAACGCTTGAACGGCCCGATCCTGATGAAGGTGATTGGTCCCTGATTGTTTTTGACCGCCCACGCGATGTTGAAGGAACGGCACTACTTACCCACGCCCATATTCTGACCCCGGACGATCAATGGCTTTATTTGCCATCGCTTAAGCGGGTCAAACGGATTTCATCGGCAAACAAATCCGGTCCTTTTATGGGCAGTGAATTTGCTTTTGAAGATTTCTCAAGCACTGAAGCAGGAAAGTTTGACCATCTTTGGTTGCGTGATGAGGCCTGTCCGGTACCAGACGAAGATCGCATGTGCTTTGTCAGTGAGCGGCGCCCACTGTATGAAAAATCAGGCTACACGCGTCAAATCGTGTGGACCGATCAAACTGATTTCCAGCCCCGCAAAATCGATTATTATGACCGCAAAGACGCCTTGTTAAAAACGCTCACCTTTGCTGACTACCAACTCTATCTTGACAAACATTGGCGCGCACAAGAATTCTCGATGATCAATCATCAGACCAAAAAAGCCACGATATTGACTTGGCAAAACTACGAGTTCAAAACCGGTCTGACTGAAAATGATTTCGATACCAACAGTCTGAAACGTGTGCGATAAGTCTTTCAAAGTTTTCAATTAAGTTTGATCCAAGGGATTTTATATGAAGCGTTACGAGAGGCCTGCACTCTATAGCCTCTGCGCAACCGCCCTGGCTTTGGGAAGTCTTCCCGCCGGTGCTCAAGAGTTCGATATTTCGGGTTATTTTGAGCCGGAAATTCGCTATTTCTTTGAAGATGCTTCAAGTCCCGATCAAAACGCCGGTAATTTTTCTCTGTCGGGTGAAGTGACCCTTGAGTGGATCTGGGATCGCGGTGATCAATCAATCGTTGTTACGCCCTTCGCGCGCTGGGATCTTCAGGACGACAATCGCACACATGCTGATATAAGAGAGCTTCGCTATGAACGCGTATTTGACACATTCGAGTTTCGCATTGGTGTCGATAAAGTTTTCTGGGGTGTTACTGAATTCGCTCACATCATTGATGTTATCAATCAAACCGATGCGATTGAAAATATTGATGGCGAAGAAAAATTAGGTCAACCCATGGTCAACGTGACCGTCCCAACGTCGCTCGGGACATTTGATTTTTTCGCCTTGCCTTATTTCCGTGAACGCACATTTGAAGACCGCGACGGGCGGCCTCGTTTTAATTTGCGGGTCGATACCGACCTCACCGCATACGAAGATTCAGATGAGGAAAAACATTTGGATTTTGCCGCGCGGTGGAGCCACTATTTCGGGCCTGTGGACATCGGCATCGCCCATTTCTCCGGCACCGGCCGTGACCCTATTCTGTCATTCGCCTTAAACAGTGTTGGCGAGTTCGTGTTGGCGCCGACCTATGTGCAGATCGATCAAACCTCAATTGATGTTCAAGCAACTCTCGGGTCCTGGCTTTATAAGTTGGAAGGTTTCACCCGTGATGAATTG
>JAJFIN010000247.1 GCA_021774955.1 Alphaproteobacteria bacterium
GTTGGTCTCAGTTGCCGCAGCAATGAGGAGATTGTCTACCGATGGTTCATCCACAAAAAGCCGCGAAGCTGGTACGCCGCCCAAGACCCCGTGCTCAACCAATTTATCAACCACGTCTTTGGCGTTCTTGGTGAGGCGCAACGTGATTTCATTGAAGAAGGCTTTGTTGACGACTTCGACACCATCGATTGCGTCGAGCGCATCGGCCAATTGACAGGCCTTTTGATGATTGATTGTGGCGAGGTTTCGCAATCCTTTTTCACCTAATAGGGTCATGTGAATTGAAAAGGCCAGCGAGCATAGTCCTGAATTCGTGCAGATATTGCTGGTCGCTTTCTCGCGTCTGATATGTTGTTCGCGGGTCGAGAGCGTCAGCACAAATCCACGCTTGCCATCGACATCTTTGGTTTCACCGCAAACACGGCCGGGCATTTGGCGAACAAATTTCTGGCGGGTCGCAAACAGACCGACGTAAGGCCCCCCAAAATTGAGCCCATTGCCAATCGATTGCCCTTCTCCGACAACGATATCAGCACCCATGGCGCCCGGCGATTTTACCGCGCCCAGGGAAACGATCTCGGTGACGACAACGATGAGAAGCGCCCCTTTTTTGTGGGCTGCTTCGGCAAGCGGGGTTAGATCGCGCAGATGGCCGAAGACATTCGGATTTTGAACCACAACACAGGAGGTTTCTTCATCGATCAGTGCTGCAAGATCTTCCGTGCCGGTGATATCCGGTGCGGCGACTTCGAGCTTGTCGCCAGCGAGATCGGCGGTGGTTTTGACCACGTCTCGGTACTGAGGATTTAGCCCTCCAGATATGATTGTCTTATGGCGCTTGGTCACGCGGTCGGCCATGACCACCGCCTCAGCGCAGGCGGTCGACCCATCATACATTGAGGCGTTGGCGACATCCATGCCGGTTAACATCGCGACCTGGGTTTGAAACTCAAACAGATATTGCAAAGTGCCTTGGGCAATCTCAGGCTGATACGGCGTGTAAGCGGTTAGAAATTCTGAGCGCTGAATAAGATGGTCAACGCTGGCCGGCACATGATGGCGATAAGCCCCACAACCAACAAAAAAAGGGCCTGAACCCGCTGCTGTGTTTTTTGCTGCCATTGCCGACAGGCTTCGCTCAACTTCAAGCTCACCAGCATGGCGCGGCAGGCCCACAAGCTCGTTCAAGCGTGCCGCTTTGGGAACGGATTGGTACAAATCATCGATTGAAGTGACACCAATGGCCGCCAACATGTCTTGTCGATCATCATCGGTAAGCGGCAGATAACGCACTATTGGAGCCCTTTCACATAGGATGCATAGGCCTCGTCATCCATGAGGCTGTCCAACTCGCCCGCGTCTTTAACTTTCAGTTTTACAAACCAGCCTTTTCCGGTCGCATCTTCGTTGACGAGTGCCGGTTCTTCTTCGAGAGCTGCGTTGACTTCGATTACTTCTCCGGACACAGGGCCGTAAACTTCGCTTGCCGCCTTTACTGATTCAACCACGGCAATTTCACCGGCCTGCGCGATTACGCGGCCAGCTTCAGGCAGTTCCACAAAAACCACATCGCCCATTTGCTCGGCGGCATATTTTGAAATACCGATTGTCGCCACGTCGCCTTCAACGCGCACCCATTCATGTTGCGTGGTGTATTTGAGTTCACTCATCTTCTTTCCCCGCCTGCTCATCAGTCGATTGATCTTCTTTATTTTCATCAGCATCTTCGTCAGCTTCAGGCGTTGTGCTCTCTTCACTTTCTGCAACAACATCGCCAGCACTTTCTGGCTCAACCGTCTCCGCTGTCAGATCGATGACTTGCTCCTTTTTATTTCCGTCGTCGTGTTCATCGGCATATTCAAACAGCGCCATAACATCGTCAGCGGTAAGATTGGCACCAGAACTTAAAGGAATATCCACTTCAACGGGCTCTGCTTTGACTTCCTCGGCTTGAGGTCTTTCATCATCAAGCGTGACGACATCAGCTCCGGCTTTTTCTTTGGCGACCCATTTCTCAATTTCAGGGATCGCTCTTACAACGGGTTCCTCAGCCGGTGCTTCGCCTGCCTTGTAGTAGCGGTGCTCAACGAATGGCAGTGACACAACAACTGCGCCGCGAGAGCGGCCGCGAACAACAAGCCCAACTTGGCATCCTTCTTCAGCGTAAGCGGTATCGACATAGCCCATGGCAATGGGTCCATCGATCGTCGGTCCAAATGTTCCGCTGGTTATCTGACCGATTGTCTTTCCGTCGGTGTTGATAATTTTTGTACGTTCTCTTGCCGGACCCCGGCCCTCGGGAGCAATCCCTACACGTTTGCGCTCAGTGCCATCAAAGACCTGGCCCATAATCTTTTCTGCGCCGGGAAAGTCCTTATCCATTTTGCGGCGCTTACCAATGGTCCACGTCAATCCCGCTTCGACCGGGCTGATCTTCATGGTCAAGTCTTGGCCGTAAAGGCATAAGCCCGCTTCTAAGCGCAGGGAATCACGCGCGCCTAAACCAATTGGTTCGACTTCTTCGTGGGCGAGGAGCGCGCGCGCCAATGTTTCAGCTGATTGATTGGGAAGAGATATTTCAAACCCGTCCTCGCCGGTATAGCCGGACCGGCTGACCAGACAGTCAATGCCGTCGATCCGGCAGGCAGTCGAGGTCATGAATTTTTTATCTTCGAGGAACGGTGCATGCCGACATAAAACCTCGGCGGCCTTCGGGCCTTGCAAAGCAATAAGCGCTCGATCATTTGCCGGCAGGATGTCAACTTTATCTGACAGCTTGTCGCGCATAATCCGAAGATCCACATTGCGACGAGAGCCATTGACGACCAGATAAAGGAGGCCATCGCTGGCCTCGCCTTCCGGGCGTGTGACCATCAAATCATCGAGGATGCCACCTTCATCATTAAGAAGAACGGTGTAACGTACTTGCCCTGGCTGTAAACCGATAATGTCTCCGGACACAATCGTTTCGAGTGCCCGCGCGACATCTTCATGCCCACCATCATTGCTGGCTTTCAAAAAGACTTGCCCCATGTGCGAGACGTCGAACAGGCCCGCCTGAGCGCGCGCGTGTTTATGCTCGGCCATGATGCCTGGCTCATATTGAACTGGCATTTCGTAACCGGCGAAAGGAACGAGCTTGGCGTTCAATTCTTTGTGCAAACCCCACAGAGCTGTGACGCGGTTTTCGGTCCGTCTTCTGCTATTGTTACGAGGTCTTCTTTGAGGTCTTCTCATCAGATCTGCCTGACATAAGTTGAGTCGTTGCACGCAGCCCAATTGCTGCACAACCCCACTGTCATCAAACCTGAGAGATTTCGTTGTTCGAGAAGCTATCCCGCCAACTTACCCCTTCGGTGAAACGCACCTTCAATGGCCCGTCTACTTTCCAGTAGTTTCATACTTCTTGCGGTCCTTTTGCCTGAGAGTTTACGGGGCGTATGCTCCTTCGGCGCTGGCTAAGGTCTTTATGATTTTGATGGAATCAAAATCCGACCCTATTTTTTGTTTTCCGTGTTTCCGGACGGAAAACCGGCTTCCACTTTTCCTGGAAACACTTGGGTGCCAGTCTCTCCCGCGAGAGATCATGTGTATGTACAAACCGCGCACCTCACGGTGGACAGAAAGCCGCCTAACCATAGAAAGGAATCTCGAAGAGTCAATCAATTGAAGGCACTCATACAGAGAATAAAGCAGATCTCTGGAAACCCTCTCATTTCTGCACCTTACATGCGCTCTGGTATCTCGATTCCGAGCAGTCCGAGGACAAGTTCAATTTCACCGAGCGTCAGAGCACAAAGAGCCAAACGAGAGCGCCGCAACGCATCATCCGGCTCACTCAAAATATGGTGCATCGAGTAAAATCGGCTGAATGCCTGAGCTACGGCATAGACAAAGTCGCAGAGAATGTTGGGGGCTCTCTTTTCGTAGGCACCGCTGATGGCATCGGGCAATTTAAGAAGCTCTAAGACGAGCCCCCTCTCCGCATCAGACGTGACGCTAAGCGTTTCGACCTCACCGTCCAACCCCTCATCCTTAGCCCTACGCAAGATCGATTTTATCCGAACGGCGGCGTAAAGGAGATAGGGACCCGTCTTTCCTTCAAACGCGGTGAAGCGTTCCAAATCAAATATGTAATTGGACAGCCGATGGTTTGATAGATCGGCAAACTTGATGGCTGCTAATCCAACCATGCGAGCTACTTCTGCGCGTTGTTCATCGGTTTGGTCAACGGCAAGTCCGGCCTCTTCGATGCGTTTCGATGCTTGCTCGCGGGCCATAGCGATGAGATCGAACAATTTCATCACATCGCCTTCGCGCGTTTTAAAAGGCTTACCATCGGTTCCGTTCATGGTGCCAAAACCGATATGCTCGAACTTTTCGCTATCAGCCAAGCCAATCTTGTTAACAGTTCGGAAGACCTGTTCGAAATGGAGATGTTGACGTTGATCGACGACATAAAGAACCGTGTCCGGATCATAGGTCGTCATTCGATCCTGAATGGTTGCCACGTCGGTGGTGCCATACATCACTGACCCATCGGACTTGCGGAGTATGAGTGGCGGGATCTCGCTCTTATCGTCATCTCGTTCGACACGAACAATCAGCGCCCCATCACTTATTTCAGAAAATCCTTTTGCTTCGATGTCATTGACAAGAGGATCAATGAGGTCGTTGACATCGGACTCACCTTTCCAAAGATCAAAGGTTACATCCAAAAGTTGGTATTCACGTTTGATGGCCGATAGAGAGACATCGATAAAGTGTTTCCACAAAGCGCGATAACCAGGATGGCCGCTTTGTAATTTCGCAGTTGCTTGGCGCGCTAATTCTTTTCGATCTTCATCTATTTTGCAGGCCGCTGCTGCCTGGGGATACAGCGCTTCTAAATCCTCCAGTGAAACCGGCGATTCTTTCGGGAAAGGGCCTTCAGCACCGGGCGCAAAATAAGGCAGATCCGGCATCTGGATCTCTATCTCTGAGATCAACTGCCCCATTTGCAAGCCCCAATCGCCCAGATGGATGTCGCTGACGGTTTTGTCACCGGCAAATGTGATAAGCCGCTGCAATGAATCACCAATTATCGAAGACCGAAGGTGGCCCACATGCATCGGCTTAGCGACGTTGGGACCACCAAAATCGATCATTATCGTTTTAGGTTCGGTAGCAAGCGGAACACCAAACCGCGCATCGTGCGCGACCGCGCTTATGCGGGCACTGAGAAAAGTGTCCGACAATTTGAGATTGATAAATCCGGGACCGGCGATCGTTATTTCACTGAAAGCGGGCATGGCCTTCAGCTTATCAACCACAGCGGCGGCAATCTCGCGTGGATTTTTCTTGGCGAGTTTTGCCGCTGCCAAGGCGCCATTACACTGGAACTGAGCAAGATCGGGACGATCAGAAAGTGTGACACGCCCCATCTCTTTCGGCAGTTCGAGGTCTTCGAATGCCGACCCAGTCCATTCTGATAATTCATCAATAAGAGAAGTCATGACTACCGAACGGTCTTTGTACGGTTGTATGAAACTTGAGCAGGCGTCAATTGAAAGCCGATAAAGACATCGTGACCTTCAACAGGAACCGGCCCGTTCATTGGAAATTTGATGTTTTTGATTTTTTGACGAGCAACCGCTCTGCGTGCGTTATCCTTGAAATTGACCCGCAATGAAAAAAGGCTTTTATCGATGATCTGTTCACCGGCTTCGGTTAGTGCAAGAAACACTTGAAAATCTGGATTGCTCAAGGGTGCAGCCGGGCCCATTTCAACTTCGATCCAAATATCCGCCTTGGCGATAATCTGGTCTTTCTTTCGGTCGATGGCGCATGAAAAGTCGACTTCGGTAATTTTGCCGTGATATTCCACGTCAGTGACGTCGCGTCCGGCGCCACTTTTAAACTGTGTTAGTTCAGATGCATCGGCCAAAATGCTCACGCGCGGGCATGGCACGTAGGTAATGATCTCATCCTTTTTTTGAGAACATGCGGCAAGGACCGCTATGGCAAACGTGCAAGTGAGCGCTGCTCTGATCCGAGTCGATATTTTAAATGTCATTTGTTCCTCATCTGCGAGAGTAGATACAGATCCGCACGATCTTGACTTTGCACCCGGCTAACAATCTAGTACCATTGATTTGTCGCATAAACAGGGGCTTTGCGGGCGGACTGTAGCGAAGCAAACGTGGTCCAGCAAGCGGCGAAACGGCCAAATACCCCAGATGGATATTTCCTAGTGCCTTCAACCCTCAATGTGAATCCGACAGATGCCAAACCGGACCTTACGGTCCTCCTTTCTGCACCGCGTGGATTTTGCGCCGGCGTTGATCGGGCGATTAAAATTGTTGAGCTGGCGGTGGAAAAATACGGGCCGCCGGTCTATGTGCGCCATGAAATTGTCCACAACCGATTCGTGGTCGAGCGGTTGGAGCGCCTGGGCGCCATATTTGTCGACGAGCTGGATCAGGTCGAAACTGACAGACCGGTGATTTTTTCTGCCCACGGCGTGCCAAAATCCGTTCCTGAGACGGCTGAAAGTCGGGATCTGTTCTATCTCGATGCGACCTGCCCTTTGGTCTCGAAGGTTCACGTCGAGGCTGAGAAACATCATTCGGAAGGGTTTGAAATCATTTTGATTGGTCATGCCGGCCATCCCGAAGTGATCGGCACGATGGGACAATTACCTGATGGGGCCATTTCACTGGTTGAGACCGAACAAGATGCCCAGACGATCATACCGAAGAATACTGAAAAACTCGCCTACATCACGCAAACAACGCTTTCTGTCGACGACACCGCTTCAATTGTTGCGGTTTTAAAATCGCGATTTCCGGCGATCTCAGGTCCACACAAAGAAGATATCTGCTACGCAACAACCAATCGTCAGGAGGCGGTTAAACGCATTGCGGAGGATTGCGACGCCTTGTTGGTGATCGGTGCGCCCAATTCATCAAACTCCATGCGCCTGGTTGAAGTTGCTCAACGCGAAGGGGTGCATTACGCCGCACTGGTCCAACGCGCTTCCGAGATTGAGTGGGAACGCCTCGCCGATTGTAAAACCCTTGGCATCACGGCTGGCGCCTCCGCCCCTGAGATCCTCGTTGAAGAAGTGATCGATGCGGCGCGCAAAAGATTTTCCGTCACTTTAAAAGAGATTGCGGTCACGCAAGAAAACGTGCAATTCAAACTCCCCAGGCCGCTCACCGAATAGGAAACCATGGCTGTTTATACAAATGTATCAGCGGAGGACTTGGACGTCTTCTTGACCCATTATGATGTCGGGTCGGCATTGTCGTTTAAAGGTATCGCCGAGGGTGTCGAAAATTCTAACTTCCTACTTAAAACCACACGCGGATCTTATATTTTGACGCTTTATGAAAAGCGCGTTTCGGAAGGTGACCTCCCCTTCTTCCTAGCCCTTATGGAACATTTGGCTGAACACCACGTTACCTGCCCTATACCCATAAAGGGTCGTGATGGCGCGCTTCACCGTACATTAAATGGCCGCGCCGCCGCTCTGATTTCATTTTTGGATGGCGTCTCTGTGCAGCATCCCACGATTGACCATTGCCGTGCGCTTGGGGGCGCCCTGGCAGAGCTTCATGTCGGTGCGGCGGGGTTTGAGGGCCAGCGAAAAAACGGGTTGGGTCAAAAGGATTGGCGCGGTTTGTTCAAGAAAAGCAAAGCCCGCGCTGATGAAGTTAGTCGCGGCCTTGGCAGCATCATCGAAACAGAACTTACCAAACTCGACACGATATGGCCGTCCTACCTTCCAACTGGCATCATCCACGGCGACCTCTTTCCCGACAATGTGTTTTTCATCGGCAACCGACTTTCCGGCTTTATCGATTTTTATTTCGCCTGCAACGACATGCTGGCCTATGACCTCGCAGTTTGTCTCAATGCTTGGTGCTTTGACGATGACCAGAGATTTCATCCCGATCAAGCACGCGCCATGATCAGCGCCTATTCGCAGGTGCGCCCGTTTTCTGAACTTGAGCTTGATGCACTGCCGCTTCTATGTCGTGGTGCCGCTTTACGGTTTCTTCTTACGCGGCTCTATGATTGGCTTCACCATCCAGATGGTGCGCTCGTTGCACCCAAAAACCCGCTCGATTTTCTGAAACGCTTGCAGTTTCATCAATCTGTGCGAGGGCCCGCCGACTACGGTTTGAGTGCATGAAGCACGTCACTATTTATACAGATGGCGCTTGCTCTGGTAACCCAGGCCCTGGCGGTTGGGGTGCTATTCTCAAATTTAATGGTCATGAAAAAGAGCTTAAAGGTGGTGAACCCTCGACGACCAATAATCGAATGGAACTTCTTGCAGCCATTGAAGCGTTGGATGCCTTAAAGGGGAAATGCAAAGTTGATCTCTATACTGATTCAAAATATGTCCGTGACGGCATTGATCAGTGGATCGACAATTGGAAAAGTAACGGCTGGCGCACCGCGGCCAAGAAGCCGGTTAAAAATGCCGATTTGTGGGAACGTTTGGACGAAGCGCGCGATAGCCACAAAGTAAAGTGGCATTGGGTGAAGGGTCATGCGGGCCATCCTGAAAACGAGCGTGCAGATGAACTCGCTCGCATGGGCCTGGCCGAAGCGCGAGACTGAATGCCGCGCTTCGGCAATGTCGACGGTTTTTACAAATTGGCTAAGATGTGTTCAGCGCTGGAGACTTCGTAGGAACCCGGTTCCTCGATGAATAATTTCTCTACCGTGCCGTCATTGATAACCATAGCAAAACGCTGACCGCGTGTGCCCATACCAAAGCCAGTGCCGTCAAACTCAAGTCCCATAGCTTTGGCCAGATCACCATTGCCATCGGCCGCCATGACAACTTTGTCGCCCGTGTTTTGGTCTTTACCCCAGGCACTCATGACGAACACATCATTGACCGACATGCAAACGATTTGGTCGACACCCTTTGCTGAGAGATCGCCGGCATGGTTGACAAAGCTCGGTAGATGCTTGGCAGAACATGTGGGTGTAAAAGCCCCAGGAACTGAAAAGAGCGCTGTCTTTTTACCGGCGAATAGATCGCTTGTCTGGGTTGGCTGCGGCCCCCGTTCACCCATAATCATCAATGTCGATTCAGGAATTTTGTCACCCACGTTTATCGCCATAATAGCCTCTCTTTCTTAACGCGTCGAAGATCCACCTGGTCTTCGATGTTCGCTCTTTTATAATCGGCTATCATTCGATTGCGAGTCACAATCGCACTTTGTGTGAACTATTTTCATTGTTATTTTTGATACAGCGCAAAGTGCCTTGATGAGCGTTCAAATCCCCCTATACTTATGGGGATACTTTGTTTTGGCGTTTGAAGTCTTCGGCGATAAAGGCGCTTGCTTATGGGCTCTTCAAGCCAGTTTACACAACCCTCTGACGACAATGGTCGCGACTATCTCGATGGCCAATTGCTCATTGCCATGCCCGGATTGGCCGACCCTAACTTTGAGCACGCCGTTATCTATTTATGCGCTCATTCAGAACAGGGGGCGGTGGGTCTGATCATCAATCGGCGGGCAAACATGCTGACGTTTGAGGAGCTGATTGACCAACTCGATATCAAAGCACCCAGACCCCTACCCTCACCGCCGATTTTTTTCGGGGGGCCCGTTGAGACCGACCGAGGGTTCGTTCTGCATTCAACTGACTATGCCTCGGAAGACAGTACCCTACGCACGTCGCCAACCATTGGATTGACCGCGACACGCGATATCTTGCGCGCTATGGCCCTCGGTGATGGACCGGAAAAGACCCTGCTGGCCATTGGCTATGCCGGATGGGCGCCGGGGCAACTCGAAACCGAAATCCAAGCCAACGGCTGGCTTACCAGCGAGGCCGACGAAAGCATCATTTTCGACCCCTTTGACGAGCGCAAATGGGATCGGGCGATTGCCAAACTCGGCATTGATGTGTCGTTGCTATCGTCCGATTTCGGCCATGCTTGACGGAATAATAGGCCCCCATCAGGCCCCGCTTCTATCTCGCTAAAGGCTTGTTTCACTTCACATTCTTGATTGTAGGCGACGTTTCTCACACGGTCATCTTGATTTTCGTGTAAAATTGTATACAATATACATGTTGACACATCGGAGACCAAATCATGCCCATCGTTCGGCGACTGATACGAGATGAAGTGAAAGACGTGTTGCGCGAGGAGATTATCTCCGGCGTTCTTGAGCCCGGCACCCGCCTCCAAGAGATTGAC
>JAJFIN010000248.1 GCA_021774955.1 Alphaproteobacteria bacterium
CTTGCGCAAGGTCGCGACGCCAGTTTCGCCGAGGTCATTGACCAAATAATCTTTTCGAACCCGACCAATGCCATGATGGTGGGCAATGCCACCACCGTTTTTAGCCGTCGCGGTCAAAACACGCTGCCAATTATCGGTATAGATATCAGCCATCTCATCGGGTTTTTCGGTCTGAGCGACGAAGGTGAAGTAGAGGTTGATGCCGCTTCGGTAGACGTGAGAACTATGCGCCGATCCAATTAAGTTAGACGGTCCCTCCTTCAGAGAGGCAACGGCGGTTTCATATATTTGATTGACTTTGGTCCAAGGCGCCGAAATTTCCACGGTATCGACGATCAAGTTTTTGTCGAGCAATTCACCCCAGCTTGGTACATGGTTGCGGTGCTCCAGCCACCGGGTCACAATTTCTGATGGCGCGCTTTCGAGACCAAACCCTTCGGCTATCTTGGTAATTTCTTCAATCTCTGCATCGACTTTCTCCGAGGGTCCTTCGTGCACCATAATGACCAGAGAGAGGCCCTCGCGGAAATGATCGCCCGCGACACGCCTTGCTTCCTGGGCATCATATTGGCGCATGACTACGGGCTCCCAACCAGACTGAATAATCTCCCTCTGGGCCTCAAAACCATCAACCATTGTTATAGCGAAGAAGGCCGTACAGCTTTGCTTTTCGGCCGCCCGTCGAAGCGAGAAGGTGACGCCGGTGATTATCCCCATCGTGCCTTCACTACCGAGCAGCAGATGGCGCAGATCAGGGCCAGCCGCGGCGCGCGGCGCTTTACCGGCATTGATTACAGAGCCATCCGGCATCACAGCTTCGATTGAATAGATGATGTCTTCAATATTGCCGTAGCCGGTTGAGAATTGTCCTGATGCCCTTGTCGCGACCCACCCACCGACGGAACTCACGCTGATAGATTGCGGCCAATGACCGATGGTCAAACCTTGCTCGGCTACTTTATTCTCCGCCTCAAGACCATTATAACCGGCATCGAAACTCGCGAGAAGATTCGTCGCGTCGATGTCGCGGACTTTATTCATACTGCTCATGTCAAGTAGCACATGATCGGGATGACCAATCACACCGCCACACACGCCGCTGCCGAGACCAAAGGGAATTAGGGGCACGCCAGCGTCGCGGCAGGTATTGACCGTCGCCACGACATCCTCAACAGATGTGGGGCGGACGACGCAAGCAGGTTTTGGCGCGTGCCTTCCTTGATGCTCATGCAGATGGCTTAAGAACCAATAATCATGGCGACGATCATCTGGGATGGCATCGCCGACCAAAACTTTTGTGCTGCCAAGCGCTTCGATTAATTGCGCGTCTATTGCCACTGTATCCACTCCTTTGACTTCACCCTAGTGCCATCATTTTCGCTTTATGAATGTCTTGGCAATGGGTAATTTGTTTTTCTTTATCGCTATCCGACCAACCCAGAAGCTCGGCCATCTTAGCAGCCGCTGGTTTTAGTGCATCCATTCCTGCATCTGGATCGAAACGCGCGCGGCCGGAACGCCGGTTCCAATAATCTTCAAGGGTCAGCGCCCCTTCATGTGTGACAGCGCGCTCGGCCTCCGCGGCGATATCTCCTCCGGCGGCCAATATATGCCCAGCCTCACCCCCATAGAAACGAACAATGCGCTCAGCCTCCGAGGCGGATACGCCCTGTGCTTGGATCTCTGCTTGTTTGGCATCGAAGCCGCCTTCAAAATCACCGCCAGGTAGCAGTTGTTCAGCGGTTTCACACAGCGATGGCTTGCGCCCCAATTGTTTCTCGCACGCGGAAACAAGGCGCTCAGCCATTAAACGATAGGCGGTTAGTTTCCCGCCGGCGACAGAAAGAATGCCCGCGACCCCGGTCAAGATTTCGTCCTTGCGAGAAATTTCCGACGGTGCTTTGCCCTCTTGGCTGAGTAGCGGTCTGAGACCAGACCACATGGCCGTCACATCTCGATAATTCAGCGGTCCAAAATCAAATGCGTTGTTAGCCGTGTCAATAAGATAATCTATATCCTCGCGTGTAATTTTTGGCCAATAATCCGTCTCCGGATAGAATGTGTCTGTGGTGCCGAGATAGGCACAGTCGCCATGAGGACAGGAAAATATACTGCGCTTGTCGGGCGTTGTCAGAACCACGGTTCGGTTGGTTTTCAGTCGCTCGCGCGAGAACACCACGTGAATGCCTTTGGTTAGTTGCAAACGAGATTTGACATCTGGCTGCTCGAGTTTGCGAATGGCATCAACCCAGGGGCCGGCAGCATTAACAACAACACGGGCCTTGACGCGCGCGCCCTGTTCTGAAGAACCTAGTGTCTCCTTCACTTCTGCACCGATTGCCTTCCCGTTTTCAACGATGATGCTTTTAACCGCGGCGTAATTTACGGCCACTGCGCCCGCAGCCACAGCACTTCGAATATTGGCGAGTGTGAGGCGCACATCGTCGGTCAGATATTCTGGGTAAACAATCGCGCCGGCAAGATTGTTGGTTATCAAATGGGGCTCTTCTTTTTTGAGCTCTGCTGCACTCCAAACCTCATGCTTTTCATCGTCACTCACTTGGCCAAGTTTTTCGTAAGTCCACAGGCCGGTGCGGAACTTGGCAATTCCCGCCTTAGATTTGGCTGGAACAATCATCGGCAAGGTAGACGCTAGATGGGGCGCAATGCGGCGTAAGGTTCGACGCTCCATTGCCGCTTCTTTGACGACAGTCACGTCGCCTTGGGCCAAATAACGCAATCCACCATGGATCATCTTGGAGGAACGGCTGCTGGTGCCTGACGCGAAATCTTGGGCTTCAACGAGGGCCACGCGCAGCCCCCGCATGGCCGCATCCCTGGCAATCCCGGCACCGGTGATGCCGCCACCGATGACCAAAATGTCAAAGGTTTCAGCCTCTAAACTGGCAAATGAAGCAGCGCGATCTCGGAGATCCAATTGGTCATTCGGCATGAAGCAGCACTTCAATTTCATTGTTTAATTAAGGTCATTCATGAACTACACTTATTTTTCCTGCTTAAGAAATGAATTGTTTTCATTAACTGATGAGACGCAATCCGATGTCTTTTGAACTCCGCCACCTGCGTCATTTCGAGGCTGTCTACCGCCTGCGTAATTTCAATCGGGCGGCAGAAGAACAAAACGTCACCCAGTCGGCGATTACAAAAAGCATCCGCAGTCTTGAACAGGATATCGGTGTCAAATTGTTTGACCGCACAACACGATCCGTCGAACCGACGAAAGGCGGGCTTCACCTCCTCGGTCACGCTGAAGACTTGCTAAAGCGCACCCACGAAATGGAACGCGAGGCGGCTTTGTTATGTGGAGCAGAAACGGGTGAGGTCAATATTGGATCAGGCCCCTATCCCCAGGACACCTTAATTGCACCGGCCCTTCGGCAGTTTCTCAAACATCATAAAGGTGTTGCTGTTCAAGTTCGCTCGGGTGACGGCGAACGGTTGCTTGAGCAATTGCTTGATCATCAACTCGATTTTGTCGTCTGCGATATGAGCCGCTATGAAAGTTCTCCGTTTCGCAACCAGATCGACATTGATCCCCTACCCTCAGAACCCGTTGTTCTGATCTGCGACAAAGACCACCCCCTCGCGCTTGGTGCGTGTAATGACGAAGATTATTTTCTCTATCCTTGGGCGGCGGGAGATTCGACGCCACATTACGAAAGGCAATTGTCTTACGGGACAGGTGCAAAAACATCCAAAGAACAATATGCACAATATCGCTTCCAAAATGTCACGAGCTGTCTGGCGCTCATTGAAGGAACTGAGGTCCTCACGGCACTACCTCGATCTTTGGCGCGCCGCATTTATCAGCCAGATCGCCAT